>NZ_JBHXMY010000001.1:0-38128 GCF_042720195.1 Nocardia sp. NPDC058497
CGCGCGCGCGCCCTCACCCTCTATGTGAGCCGCCCACCAGCGCTGCCCTTCCGGCTTACCGCGCGTTAGCCGAAAGTTGGCTATCGTCCGCTCAGTTGCCCGAGGCCTGCGCAGAACCGCTGCTGAGCGAGCTGGTGAGCAGGCCGAGCAGGAGGGTCAGAATGTTGCCGTCAGAGCTGTCATCGGTGATGTTGTAAAGCATGTGTCACTCCAAGTTGATGTTTTGTGACTACGTCGTCACTGGCCATTTGCCGTCTCGGACGATACCGAGCCAAATCTGAACAGGGAGTGTTTTAGAGGAATTTTCTAGAATTTTTTGTCGGTTCGCACAAGCCCCAAGAACTTCCGGCTCGCCAAGGCTCGACATGAGCTGGTCGGCCAGCGAGAACGAGACGGACAGCCGCTGCGCATGGTCTGCGCGCCAGGGCAACCGAGATGTGAAACGAGAGTGTACCGATGCACTGCACTCCCCTCCGTTGTACCGGGAAGTAAGTATCTGTCGCAGCGAGCAGCATGGGCCGGATATAACAATTTGGTTATACTGAGCCAGGTGACCTGATCGAGCGGGCGATCGATCACAGCGGGGCGATACCGCTGGCCGACAAGCGCTTCGCCGAGCACCTGGAAGCGTTGAAGGAGCAGCCATGAGCACGGAATTCAGCACGTGGAAAGACGTCAAAGCGAAGGCGCGGCAGCAGGACCCACGGTCATCCGCCGAGCGCGCTGCTGGCGCTCGTAAGGCAGATGAACGTCACGAGTCGTACCTTCGCGGGCATCAGCTGGCCGAGATCAGAAAGGCGATGGGGATCACTCAGGTCGCACTCGCCGATGCGTTGGGTGTCACCCAAGCCCGGGTGTCGAAGATCGAGCGCGGCGAGATCTCGGGGATCGATGCCATCCGCTCGTATGTCGCCGCGCTGGGCGGATCGGTGGATGTCGTCGTGCGGCTGGGCGACCGAACGTGGAATGTCGCCTGATTCGTCGGCCGCACCCCTGGCTTGCCCCCGAGAGCGACGGGTCGGTGCAGCAAGGGGCGGATGACTCGTCGGCCGGGCTCGAACCGGCGTCCACCCGGATCAGAGCCGGGCGCTCTACCACTGAACTACGACAACCCCGCGATCGCGCCTCATCACGCGGGCGGGTGTCCACCGGATTGCGCCGATAGTTCGGCAACGTACTCGGCCTTGGTCGGTCTGCCACTGAAGGCGCCCGCACCGCGAAGGAGCATGGCCCACAATGGGTCTGCGACCGAGATACCGTGCACGAGTTCGGGGGTCGGGCGGAACGTGCCGACCTGTCCCGGCGGTTTCGGCGCGGTCCAGCCGTTACGGACAGGGTCGACGCCGACCGATCCGCAGGCCGCGGCCACGTCGGACGCGGTGCAGTCCTCGCGTCCGGCGAGCACCTCCCACGGCAGCGGCAAGGCCGCCCAGACCCGGGTATCCGGGTGCAAGCCTGAGCCGGACACGGAGTGCCAGGCCGTCAGGTCGACGAGTCGTGTCCGCGGCGCACGACCATGCGTTCGCGATCGAATTCGCCGGCACCCCAGACCTTTTCCGGCATCTCGGCTCCAGGCACGCGCCGGCTTCCACGGTGGATGGCAACGCCGCACGGGTTCTGGTTGCATCGACCACTATTGGTTGGCAGGATGGCTCGCACATGATTGACCACTTAGATGTAGCTCGGGACAGCCTGGATGGGCTGTCGGTAGGCGATGCGTTAGGAGCCCAGTTCTTCGTACCTGGGCGATCGGTTTCCGATCTTCTCGCCGGGCGAACGCCCGCCGGTCCATGGGAGTGGACCGATGACACCGAAATGGCGTGTTCGGTACTCACCGAGTTACGTGTGCGCGGGCGGATCGACCGCGATGCGCTGGCAGCGGCTTTCGCCGATCGGTGCGAGCCGTATCGGGGATACAGCGGCGGCACAGTTGCTGTGCTGCACCAGATTCGGGATGGTCGGCCGTGGGCCGAGGTAGCCGGGGCGCTGTTCGGCGGACATGGCTCGTGGGGGAACGGTGCGGCGATGCGGGTGGCGCCGCTCGGGGCGTATTTCGCCGGGGAGTTCGATCGGGCCGCGGCGGAGGCGGCGTCGGCGGCCGAGGTGACGCATCGTCATCCGGAGGCGATCGTGGGCGCGATGGTTGTCGCGGTGGCCGCTGGTTGGGCGGCTGCCAGTCGTGGAAGGGACTGTGCGCCAGAAGAACTCCTGGATGTTGTGGAGCCGTATCTGGTCGACGGACGGACGGCGAGCGGGGTGCGGCGCGCCAGGACGCTCCTCGGTCGATCGGTGGCCGAAGCTTCCTATGAACTGGGCAATGGTGCGCAGGTCAGTGCGCAGGACACGGTGCCGTTCACGCTGTGGGCGGCGGCGAGCTTCCTCGACGACTATCCCGCCGCGATCACCGCCTGCGTCGAGGCCGGTGGGGATGCGGACACCACCGCAGCGATAGTCGGCGGGATCGTGGCCGCGCGCACGGGGATCGGTACGCGCGGCGGCGTGCCGGAAGAATGGCTGATGGCACGGGAAGCACTGCCGACGTGGGCGACCGAGCGAGGATGAAGGCGCCGCTGGGCGACGTGCTCCCGCGACCCCTGGTCAAATCCGACCACGGGCGGAGGATCCCATGGTCGGCAATGCCTATGCTGTGCGTGACAGACCGTCACATCCATCCCGGAGGCACCGTTGGCGAACAATCTCGAAGCCAGTATCGACATCGCAGCATCGCCCGAGAAGGTCTGGTCGATCATCGCCGACCTGCGCCGGATGTCGGAGTTCAGCCCGACGACGGTCAAAATGGCGGCGATCGGCGGTGTCCGTGAGGGCGCGCTCACCATCAACCTGAACAAGGACGGCTGGAAGATCTGGCCGACCACCTCGCGCATCGTGCGGTTCGTGCCGAACACCGCGCTCGCGTTCCGGATGAACGAGAACCACACCGTCTGGAGCTATGAGCTCGCGCCGTCCGCCGCCGGCACCCGGGTCGTGGAACGCCGCACGGTCGATCCGAAAGGTCTGCCCGCGTGGATGGGTCCGGTGATCAAGGCCTCCGGTGGCGAGCCGAAGTTCGAGGCCGACCTGGTCTCGGGCATGCATGAGACGCTGAGCAAGGTCAAGGCTGCGGCAGAGCGCTGACCCGCACAAACCCCGAGAGCCCGCCGGATGATCCGGCGGGCTCTCGTCGTTCAGGGCAGCTCGGCGCGGATCTCGTCGAGCGCCTCCGCGGTCCGTGAGAGCAGCGCGGTCACGGTCGCCAATTCCTCGGCGGTGAACCGGGCGGCGAGCTCGCGCTCCACCGCGACCGCGCGGATATCCCCCGCGGCGGTCACCTCCCGGCCCGCCTCGGTCAGCCGGGTCTCGAGCACGTTCTTGTGCCACTCGTGCGGCGTGCGCTCGACCAGGCCACGGTCCTGGAGGTTGGTCAGGACGGTGTTCATGGTCGGCGGCGTCACCCCAGCCAGCCGGGCCAGCGCCGCGGCGGAGATGCCGGGGTTTTCCGCGAGGTGCAACAGGGCGCTGTACTGCGGGACGGTCAGCCCGGCCGGCTTCAGCGCGGCGGTCTTCGCCGCGATCAGGGCCTGCTCGGCGCGCTTGATATACGTGCCGAGCCTCTCGGCGGCGGGCATGGACGTCATGCGTGCATGGTATCCGCCCGTCATCACGTAATGCCCTTGACGATCATTAGAGCTCTAATCTACATTTCTTCCCATCACTTGATGTCTGGCATTACATCACTGAGAGGCTTCATTATGATCAGGACCAGCGCCACCATCGCCCTGGCCGTCGCCTGCCTGTCCGCGACGGCGTGCGGAACCGACGCCGCGCCCACGGTGAGCACCGCCTACGAACTGCCCGGCAATGCCGTGTATCCCGAGGGCATCGCACTGGACGCCCGCTCCGGTGACAGTTACGTCGGCTCGTTCGCCGACGGGACGGTCTACCGGGCGGCCGCCGGCGCCGAGCGCGCGGAGGTGTTCCTGCCCGCGGGCACGGACGGCCGCAAGACCACCAACGGCATGCGGGTCGACCGGGACGGCAGGCTGTGGGTGATCGATTCGGGTGTGGGAGTCGCGGTGTACGACACCGGTTCCCGCGCACTGCTGGCGCGATTCGAGGTACCGGGCGACGCACCGCGTTTCGTCAACGATCTCGACTTCGCCGCCGACGGGAGCGCCTATCTGACCGACAGTGTCCGCAATGTCGTCTATCGCGTCACTCCGGACCAAGTAGCTACGGGCCGTGGGGAATTGGGCGTCGCCTACGACCTGAGCCCGGTGCTCGGACCACGCGACGCGAAGACCTTCGAGCTGAACGGCATCGTCGCCGATCAGGCAGGCGCGTATCTGCTCGTCGTCGCGATGTCGGCGGGTGAGCTGTACCGGATCGACCTGACCGGCGCCGAGCCGAACCGCAAGGTCGCATTGACCGGTGGCGACGTGCGCCACGGCGACGGCATGGAACTGCGCGACAACACGCTGTGGGTGGTCCACAACACCGAGAACACCATCAGCCGCTGGACCGTCACCGACCGCGGTGCCGCCGCGACGCGTGATGGCGAATTCCATGATCCCGCACTGAATATCCCCACGACGATGGTGCACTCGGGCGATCGGGCGCTGATCGTGTCGTCACAGTTCGACAAGGGTGGGCCGATGGGTGACGCGGGTGCGCCGGGAACGTTCGTCGTCTCGGCGGTCGACGGGTTCTGAGTCAGGCCTCGTCGACGAATTCCCTGAGTACGGCGACGAATTCGTCCGGCTGCTCGACCTGGGGCGAATGGCCGGCGTGCTCGACGAGGTGGGCGCGCGCGCCCGCCGCGGCGTATCTCTGCAGGGTGGCCGTGCTGTCGTAGAGGTGGTCGTGCCTGCCGTGGACGGCCAGGACCGGCAGGTCGAGTGCGGCGACCCGTTCGTCGAGCGGGCGTGCGGCGAAGTCGTCGGCCCGTGCGCCGACGGCGTAGGCGAGGCCGGCGGGGACGGCGGCGCGGAAGTCGCGGACCATCGCGTCGGCCAGGCCGGGCGCGGAGTCGTAGCGGAAGCGGGGCGCGAACACGGTCCGGTTGGCCAGGCGGATCACCAGACTGGGTGTCCAGCGCTGCGCCAGCCGCACCGTCCACGGGCGGATCACCCATTTGGCGACGGTGGGGATGCTGGCGGCGTGGTAGTCCGGCGCCTGGCCGATCACCACCACACGGGCCACCCGCGGCGACACTGCCGCCAGTTCCAGGGCGATCTCGGCGCCGAACGAATGCCCGACCACCGTGACCTGCGACAGGTCGAGCTCGTCGAACAGTGCGAGGATCGGGGCGGTCCTGGCCGCGGCCGTGAAATCACCGGATTCCGCGCCCTGATCGCGGACATCCACCCTGATCACCCGGTAGTCGCCCGCCAGCCGTTCGGCGACCCCCGCGAACCAGGCGACCGAGCCAGGGATGCCGTGCACGAACACGATCACCGGGCCGGTGCGCGAGCCTTCGTCCAGAAACAGCACCTGTCCAGCCTATCGAGGTTCGACCATACGGTAGCGTATGGGGATGCCGCGAGAGGAGAACACCGGGCGCAGGCTGACCGCCGACGACTGGGCGCAGGCCGCGCTGGAGGCCCTCGGCGAAGGCGGGCTGACCGCGGTGGCGGTCGAACCGCTGGCCAAACGGCTCGGGGCGACCAAGGGCAGCTTCTACTGGCATTTCAAGGATCGCGCCGCGCTGGTCGAGGCCGTGCTCGCGCGGTGGGAGCAGCGCGGGACGCAGGACGTCATCGACGAGCTCGACCAATTGCCGGGGCCCGCGCAACGATTGCGGCAACTGTTCACCCACGTCATCGAGTACGCCGCGCAGGGCAGGGAGGATCTCGCGCTGCTCGCCTCGGTGGATCAGCCCGCCGTCGCCGCCGCGATGAAGCGGGTCGCCGAACGCCGGATCGACTATGTCACCGCGCAATTGCGACTGCTCGGAGTGCCCGATCCGCAGGCCTACACCCGCGCGAGCGTGGCCGTCAGCATCTATCACGGGTTCAATCAGCTGGCCAGGATCGCGCCGCAGACCCTGCCCGCCACCGACGAACTGGTGGACGCGGTGGTCTCGCGGCTGCTCGATCCGCCGCGCTGAATCAGTCCCCTCTACAGCGGCTTTCACCCCGGGTAGCAGCCGATTCCGGAATGGCCGCTATCATTATCCACCCACCAGTGGCGGCAATCGGCCTCGTCGAATACGCTTCGCCGCGGATGAAAACGCCTCATGGAGGGACGAGTGATCACTCCGAACAGGCCGGAGGACGTAGCCGAAGTCCGGCATAGGGTGCCGTTGACGCAGCTGATACACCTGATGGCGGAGTATCAGCAGCTCGGCGCGCACCGTGATACCTACCTCGCGACCCCCGCCGACGACACGTTCGTCCGCGGCTGCGGCATCGTCGCGGGCAGCATCGCCACCATCGGCGTCATCTGCGCCGCCGTCGGCGCCTGGCAGGGTGGTGTCGCGCTGCTCGTGATCGCCGCGCTCCCGGTCCTGCTTGCCGTCCGGCGCGGAATCCTCAACCGGCAGAATCGCGCCGCCCGCATCGACCTGTTCGACCACGGCGTCACCGTCTATCGCTCCGGCCAGCGCGTCGCCGGATTCCGCTGGGACAGCACCGAAGTGCGCCAGCAGATGATCCCCTTCCACGACACCACGGCGGTGTCCTACTACCTCGCGCTCACCGGCCCCGGCGGCGTCGAAGCCACCATCGACGAGGAAGGATTCGCCCGCGCCCGCGAATGGGCCCGCGCCATCCAATCCGCCGTCACCGCAACCCAACTCCCCGCCGCCGTCACCGCCATCGACAACGGCGACACGGTCACCTTCGGCGAAGTCGGCCTCTCCCTCGACGCCCTCCACTTCCAGGGCGAATCCTTCCCCTGGGAGAACATCCAGCTCATCGACGCCCGCAGCGGCCACATCCGCCTCAAACTCACCGGCACCTGGCGCTCCCTCACCCCGGTCGGCACCATCCCCAACTTCTACATCTTCAACGAACTGGCGGAGAGGTTGCGGTTGACACCGGTGGGGTGAGGCTGACGAGCAGGCTTACCTCCGGCGATCAGTCTGTTTCGGGTGACCCGTGCCCGCATGGGTTATCCAGAGCGTCCGGCTATTGTCATCGATCGCGTACCAGATCCTGCCGCCCCCGGTGACCTCGAACTGCCACTGCTCGAATTCGGATCCGTCGACCTTGACTCGACTCAAGTCGAATTTCAAGGGGTGTTGCCGGGAAGGATCGTCTCGGCAGCGTGGGTCCGAAGTAATCGCGACCCAGGCCCGGTCGGCATTGGCCTGCGCCTGACTCACCAGTTGTGCCCACCCCTTGGCCGCCCGCAGGTCTACGGCACGAACAACCCATCCCGTCGGCCGCCGGACCTCGTCACCACGGCGTAGTGGTTCAGGCATCCGCACCGCCGGGGCGTGGGACGGCTGTCGAGTCGTCGGTGCCGAACGGGCCGCGCAGCCTACGGGCCAGCTCGGGGTCGGAGTAGATCTCGGCAGTCGATTGCCACTCCTGTAGTGCGCGCGAAAACGGTAGTAGGAGACCGGTTTCGGCGCCCGCCAGGAGATGATCGAGCAGCTCGCGAACGCACTCGGGGCGGCCTTCGGCCGGTAGCCAGGTCAGCCACGGAAGTTCCTCGGCGAACACCTCTTCCGCGAGCGGCCGGTTGGCCTTCGCGATGATCGCGAGCGAGCGGGCCGCGAGGCCGAGGCCTTTCACCATCGCCTCGAACCGCTCAGACCGCATCAGCACCAGATTCTCGGCATCCCGACGCTCGAGGATGACGTCAGCGTCGGCGAGGGCGGGGAAAACGCTGGTCTGCTTGTTGATCAGCGTCGAGAACGGGAAGGTGCGAGTGGCCATATCCCCAGCGTACACCTAGTTCGAAACTAGTTCAGTTGAGCTGGCGATGCGGCTCTTCGATTGAAGCGGGTTACGCGCGCTCCTTCTTCGCCAGGTCGTTCAGGCCGGATGCGCCCGCCCAGAGCAGGACCGCTCCGATGATGATCCGCACCCAGTCGATCGTGTTGTTGAAGAATTTCACGTCCGCGTAGTTGCCGCCGGACTTCGACATCGAGCACGACATATCGCCGGGGTTCATGTCGTGACTGGAGAAGTCGAGGACGAAGATGTTCCAGGTGTGGCAAGTGACCGTGTCGTCGAGCAGGCCGAGTAGACCCGGCAGGATCAGCCAGCCGCAGATGATCCCCAGCAGGACACAGAACACCCAGTATTTACGGGCCGTGCGGGCGAACGCCATTTTCCACTCCCTGTGACAGACCGAAGGCCGGCCCACTCGGGAGTGGACCGGCCTTCGTGACTTGCGCCGAACTAGTGATCCGGGGGGATCAGAAGTCCATGCCGCCCATGCCGCCGGTGGGGTCGCCCGCGGGGGCGGCCTTCTCCGGCTTGTCGGCGACGACGGCCTCGGTGGTGAGGAACAGGGCCGCGATGGAGGCCGCGTTCTGCAGGGCCGAACGGGTGACCTTGACCGGGTCGGCGACGCCGGCGGCCAGCAGGTTCTCGTAGACGCCGGAGTCGGCGTTCAGGCCTTCGCCCTCGGGGAGGTTGGAGACCTTCTCGGCGACGACGCCGGGCTCGAGGCCGGCGTTGAAGGCGATCTGCTTCAGCGGGGCCGACAGCGCGACACGCACGATGTTGACACCGGTGGCCTCGTCGGCCGACAGGCCGCTGAAGCCGTCAAGCGCGGGGGCGGCCTGCAGCAGGGCCACGCCACCACCGGCGACGATGCCCTCTTCGACGGCAGCCTTGGCGTTGCGCACGGCATCTTCGATGCGGTGCTTGCGCTCCTTGAGCTCGACCTCGGTGGCGGCACCGGCCTTGATCACCGCGACACCGCCGGCCAGCTTGGCCAGACGCTCCTGCAGCTTCTCACGGTCGTAGTCCGAGTCCGAGTTCTCGATCTCGGTGCGGATCTGCGCCACGCGGCCCTTGATGGCCTCCGCGTCGCCCGCGCCCTCGACGATGGTGGTCTCGTCCTTGGTGATGACGACCTTGCGCGCGGTGCCGAGCAGCTCGATGCCGGCGGTCTCCAGGGAGAGGCCGACCTCTTCGCTGATGACCTCGCCACCGGTCAGGATGGCGATGTCGGCCAGCTGGGCCTTGCGACGGTCACCGAAGCCCGGGGCCTTGACGGCGACGGACTTGAAGGTGCCACGGATCTTGTTCACGACCAGGGTCGACAGGGCCTCGCCCTCGACGTCCTCGGCGATGATCAGCAGCGGCTTGCCGGCCTGGATGACCTTCTCCAGCAGCGGCAGCAGGTCCTTGACGGTCGAGATCTTGGCCGACACCAGCAGGATGTACGGGTCCTCGAGGACCGCTTCCTGACGCTCGGGGTCGGTCACGAAGTAACCGGAGATGTAGCCCTTGTCGAAGCGCATGCCCTCGGTGAGCTCCAGCTGGAGACCGAAGGTGTTGCTCTCCTCGACGGTGATGACGCCTTCCTTGCCGACCTTGTCCATGGCCTCGGCGATGAGCTCACCGATGGACGAGTCGCCGGCCGAGATACCGGCGGTGGCAGCGATCTGCTCCTTGGTCTCGACCTCCTTGGCGGTGTCGAGCAGCTTGGCGGTGACGGCCTCGACGGCCTTCTCGATGCCGCGCTTCAGGCCCAGCGGGTTCGCGCCGGCCGCGACGTTGCGCAGACCCTCACGCACGAGCGCCTGGGCGAGCACGGTGGCGGTGGTGGTGCCGTCGCCCGCGACGTCGTCCGTCTTCTTGGCGACTTCCTTGACCAGCTCGGCGCCGATCTTCTCGTACGGGTCCTCGAGGTCGATCTCCTTGGCGATGGACACACCATCGTTGGTGATCGTGGGGGCGCCCCACTTCTTCTCGAGCACGACGTTGCGACCCTTCGGGCCCAGCGTCACCTTGACAGCGTCGGCGAGGGCGTTCAGACCCCGCTCGAGACCGCGACGGGCCTCTTCGTCGTACGCAATTGTCTTGGCCATTGCGTTGAGATCCTCCACATGTCTATGGCTGACACACGAGACGACCACAGGTTGGATCGCCCCAAAGTACGCTGGCCAGGTGCGGTGCCCGCGACGGACGACCGAGGGTGTCGATGGAACCCGGCCTCACCGTCCCGACCTGGCACTCAACAGACGCGAGTGCCAAAGCATTTTTAGCACTCGGGTGGTGAGAGTGCAAGGTCGCGCCCGGCGCGGAGGAGCACACCGGGCGCGGCCCGCGGGTCAGGACTCGCCCTGCGACGACGCCAGGAACTGATTCAGCAGCTCGACGAGTTCGGCTTCTACCACAGCCTTGTCCAGGCCGAGGTCACTGAGCACGCCCGTGCCGTTCTCCTGTTCGAGCAGCGCGAGCAGGATGTGTTCGGTGCCGATGTAGTTGTGGCCGAGGCGGAGTGCCTCGCGAAAGGTCAGTTCGAGGACCTTCTTCGTCTCACCGTCGAAGGGGATGAGGGCCGGGACCTCGCCGTCGGCGGCGGGCAGCGAGGCGGTCGCGGCGGCGCGCACGGCTTCCAGGGTGACACCTCTGGCGACAATCTCGCGGGCGGCCAGGCCCTCTGACTGGCCGATCAGACCGAGGATCAGATGCCCGAGCGCGATCTGGCTGTTACCGGAGTCGCGGGCCGCCTCCTGGGAACCCACGACCACCTGCCGGGCGCGGTCGGTGAATTTGGCGAAGCCGGCCTGCGGGTCCATGGCGGCCGCGTCGCTGGGGCCCTTGGGCACGAATCGTTTCTGGACGGCCTGCTTGCTGACGCCCATGCTGGCACCGATATCGGTCCAGGAGGCGCCGGAGCGGCGGGCCTGGTCGACGAAGTGGCCGATCAGGTGGTCGGCGGTCTCGCCGAGGTGGTTGGCGGCGACCACGGCGTCGGACAGCTGGTCGAGGACGTTGTCGGGGCGGGCCTTCTTGATGCCGTCGATCAGATCGTCGAGGCGGAAGTTTGGAGTGCTCATGCGTCAACTCTAGGTTGACGATTTGCGATCGTCAACCGTTAGTTGACGATCAATCGGTGGCAGAGTGTCGGCATGGGGAGATTTCAGCGCTCGGCCCGGTGGGGCCTGCGCATGGTGGGGATTGTCGTGACGCTGGCCTGTGTGGTCGGCATAGTTCGGTTCCTGTGGCCGCAGCCGGGAATCGATGATCAGCCCGGGTCGACCGAGCGGCAGCTGGCGTTTGTCCGGGACGCGCTCGACGGAGAGGCGGATGTCGCTGCGCAGGCGCAGTTTCCGGAGGGCCACTTCTTTCTGAACGCGCTCTACGGCATCTCATGGGTGCAGGCGGCGCACACCGATCCGGGTCTTCGCGAGGCGGCGCTGCGCGAATCTCGTTGGGCGCTGGATCGATTGGTGTCCGAGGAGGGCCGGGCCGTGTTCAGCCCTACTGCGCAGCCTGCGTATGGGGTGTTCTGGGCCGGGTGGACCAATTGGTTGCGTGGGGCGATTCTGTCGCTCGATGCGTCTGATTCCACTGAGGTGCAGCATTTTTCCGCGCACAGTGCGGAGATCGCGCAGGCCTTCGCCGTATCGGAGACACCGTTCTTGCAGGCCTATCGGGGGCAGGCCTGGCCGGTCGATTCCACTGTGGCCGTGGCTTCGCTGCGATTGCACGACCAGTTGTTCGACGACAAGTTCGGGGCGGTGACGGCACGGTGGCTCGGGGCGGTCCAGAGTCGCCTCGATCCGGCTACCGGACTCATGCCGCACCAGGTTTCGCCAAACGGGTCCCAGCTCGACGGTGCGCGGGCGACCTCACAATCGGTGATCCACCGGTTCCTGCCGGAGATCGATCCAGCCTTCGCGCGCAGTCAGTACGCCCTGTATCGCGAGCAGTACCTGTCCTATCCGGGCGGTTTCGGGCCTGCTCTGCGCGAATACCCGAAGGGTGTCGACGGCGTCGGTGACGTGGATTCCGGGCCGCTGGTCGCCGGAATCAGCCTGTCCGCCACCGTGGTCGGGCTCGGAGCCGCCAGGGTGAACGGCGACAGCGAGCTGGCCGCGGCGATCGGCGCCGAAGGCGAACTGCTCGGACTGCCGGTAAGTCTGCCCGGGTCCAAGCGGTACGCGTTCGGGCTCGTGCCGATCGGGGACGCGTTCGTGCTGTGGTCCTCGACGGCTCGGCTGCTCACCGGAGAACCGCCGGTCGGCGAGGTCGGACTGCGATGGTGGTGGCGGGGGCCATGGTTGATCGTGCTCGTGCTGATCGCCATAGCCCCCTGGACAGGGAGACTCGTCGCGGCGCTACGGCGACGCCGGTCTACACCCTGACCCGCCGCTGTCGATCTGCGGAGGCGCGCGGGCATGCGCTGAGCATTCACTATTCGCTCCGATGGTCCGATTTCGACCGATCGGCGCGATAGTGAACGTTCAGCGCGGTGACCGACAGGGATCGTGGGCGGCGACTCGGCTCGCGGGGCGACGAGCGCGTCAGCCGGTGCACCCTTATGCCCTAACGCAGGCCTGCGGCCTTCCCCGCGATGCGCACGATGGTCTCTTTCACCCAGGCGCCGGTTCGACCCCGGAGCACCCGCGTCGCCGGGGTGTCGTCGGCATTGAGGAACTGGATCACGGCGTCGCGGCGGCCCAGGCTGATGCACTGCACCTGGTAGCGGAATGTCATCGGCTTCGGCTCGGTGCCGTGCGCTCGCGCGAGGATCGCACGGCCGACGTAGCTGCCGGTGGGAAGGGCTGTCGCGCAGGCCATCCGGAGTGGGCGGTCGCCGGGGCCGTCGATCAGGGCGGCATCGCCCGCGGCGTAGATGTCGGGGTGCGAGAGCGAGCGCAGCGTTTCGTCGGTGCGGATGCGACCCTGCCCGTCGACGTCGAGACCGGCGCGGCGGGCCAGATCAGGAACGGTGAATCCGGCGGTCCAGACGACGGCGGAGGCGGGCACGACGGTGCCGTCCACGAGGCGCACGCCGTCGGGCAGAACTTCGGCGACCTTGACGCCGGAACGGATCTCGACGCCGAGACGGGTCAGCGTGGCGCGGACGTGATCAGCGGCGAGGGCGGAAAGCCACGCACCGGGCTCCTCCGATCCGAGCAGCGTCACGGTCGCGAATTCTTGGATCCCAGTGGTGAGCTCGTCGTCGCCCGCAGCGCCCGAATCCCGGTGCGACTCCGCCAGTTCCGCCGCGAGCTCGATGCCCGTCGATCCCGCGCCGACCACGACCACAGGCCCGCGGGGCAGGGCCTGCACGTCCTCGGGTGTCGCGACCGACCGCGCGTACTCGGCGATGCCGGGCACGCTCGAACGGTCGGCGGCGCTACCGAGCGCGTAGACGAGGGTGTCGTAGGCGATCGACCGCTCCCCGTCGAGCCGCACCCGCTTCGCGATCGGGTCGAGATCGGTGACCCGCGCCCGCACGAATTCGATCCCCTTGCGCTCCAGCATCTCCCGCAGGTCCCAGCGCCGAATCGACTGGCCCGCGACGGCCTGGTGCAGGCGCACCCGTTCGACGAACTCCACCCGCGTATCGACCACCGTGATCGTGGTGTCACCCGTCTTGCCCGCCAAGCGGCGCGCGGCGCTAAGTCCCGCGTACCCGGCGCCGAGGACGACGATTCGCTGCTGCCCGGTCATGTGTGGCTCCTCTCGACAATGCCGACACCGACCAGACGACACAGCCACCGGTTTCCTGACAGCCCGGCGCCGTGATCCGGCTCACGCCCCGGCGGCGACCAGGAAACCGAGCTTGTCCGGGTTGACCACGATGCGCACGGTGTCGACCAGTCCCGCGCCATCGACGCCGAAGAACATCACCGAACTCGCCACGACGCCGTCCGCGCGCACGATCAGCGCGAGCTCGCCGTTGACCTCGTCGAGATCGAACGTGCTCGCCGAGGTGAGGAACTTGGTGAGGCCGAGCAGGTAGCGGGCGACCTGATCGCCGCCGGTGACCGGGCGACGGGCCGCGGTGACCTTGCCGCCGCCGTCGGCCATCGACACCACATCCGCGGCGAGCAGCGCGCGCAGGCCGGTGACGTCACCGGTCGCCGCGGCGAGCAGGAACCGTTCGATCAGCGTGCGTGCTTCGTCGGCGGGGACTGCGAATCGTGGTTTACCTGTGCGGACCCGACCACTCGCGCGGTGCAGGATCTGCTGGGAGTTGACCTCGGTGATCTCGAGCATGGCGGCGATCTCGGCGTGCGGGTAGCCGAAGGCCTCGCGCAGCACGAAGACCGCGCGCTCGACCGGGTTGAGCCGTTCCATCGCGGTGAGCAGTGCCAGCGACACCGACTCGCGCTCCTCGACGGTCTCCAGCGGACCGAGTGCGCCGGTCGGGACCGGTTCGGGCAGCCACGGGCCGACATAGGTTTCGCGGCGGGCGCGCGCGGAGACGAGCGCGGTACGGCAGAGATTGACCGTGACGGTGGTCAGCCAGGCTTCGGCGTTGGCGATCTCGGCGCGGTCGGCGGCTGCCCAGCGCAGGTAGACCTCCTGCACTACGTCCTCGGCCTCGCTCCCCGCACCGAACATCCGATACGCCACTGCGAACAGCCGCGGTCGATGCCCCAGGAACTCCTCCACCCCGCCGGACTCCGCCACGCCCCCGCCATCTCCGCCCCACATACTCACGCGCCCACCGTAGCGGCCGGAACGCCCGCACCGCGCAACCCGATAGCCGCGACCACTGGGTAGCCCCCCGCAACCGACAAGCGAGATGGAACGCCGCGAGCGCGGTATCGCCCTCGGCGCGAGACCCAGGGCCGAAAGCCCCAGCCGCTAGTCGCGCGACCGACGCAGGCGCAGTCGCGGATCACCGGGTGGCGGCGCGGTATCGCCCCTCGGGCACGAGGCCCAAGGGGCCGAAAGTCTCCAGCCGTTAGTCGCGCGGACGACGCAGCCGCAACCGGGCCGACCCACGGATCGCCGGGCGGCGGATCTGCGGGATCCGGCTCTGGGCCCGCCGCTGTGCCCGCCGCTCGGCCGGCTTGTGCTGCCAGGTCTCCGGCCGCGCCGCCACCCAGCGCGCCGAGCGCCAGGCGAACGGGATGTGCGCCAGGTAGAGGGCGACCAGGATGAGCAGCAGGATGATCGGGTAGGTCACCAGCAGGGCGGCGGCCAGGGCCGTCAGCACCAGCAGCCCGGCGGCCGCCTGGGGAGCGACCGAGACCGACTTCATCGCCAGGGTCGGGATGGTGCTCACGCACAGCAGCGCGGCGAAGATCGTCCAGGCGGCGACGAAGGCGAAGCCGTCCCACCAGCCGTCGCCGAACTGCACCTTCAGCGCGATCGGGACCAGCGCGATCAACGCGCCCGCCGGGGCGGGCACACCGACGAAGTACTCCCGCGCCCAGTTCGGGCGGGAATCGTCATCGAGCAGGGTGTTGAACCGGGCAAGCCGCAGCACCAGGCTCACCGCGAACAGCAGGGCCACGATCCAGCCGGCGCTGTAGCCGTCGAGCAGGGTGACGTAGAGGACCAGCGCGGGCGCGACGCCGAAGGAGATCGCGTCCGAGAGCGAGTCCAGTTCGGCGCCCATCTTGCTCGTCGCGTCGAGCATCCTGGCCAGGCGGCCGTCGAGGGTGTCGAGCACGGCGGCGGCGCCGACCATGGCCAGGGCCACGTGCAGCTCGCCGTCGAGCCCGAACTTCACCGCGGACAGGCCCGCGCACAGCGCGAGGATGGTGACGACACTGGGCAGCAACCGCACCGAGCGCGGGCGCTGTCGGCGGGCGGCCTGTTCGATCATCCCAGCACAGCCAGCACGGTTTCGGCCCCGATCGTGCGCTGGCCGGGCGCGACCAGCAGTTCGGTGCCGACCGGGAAATAGGTGTCGACGCGGGAGCCGAACCGGATCAGGCCGTAGGTGTCGCCGATGGTGACCACATCGCCCACGCGCGCGTCGCAGACGATGCGGCGCGCCAGCAGACCGGCGATCTGCACGACGACGACCTGCTTGCCGTCGGCGGTGTCGATCAGCATGCTGTTGCGCTCGTTGGCGTCGCTGGCCTCGGGCAGATCGGCCGAGAGGAACTTGCCGGGCTGGTGCAGCACCTCGCGCACGGTCCCGGACACGGGAACGCGCTGCACGTGCACATCGAGCACGGACAGGAAGATGCTGACGCGCGGCAGCGGCTGATCGCCGAGTCCGAGCTCGGCGGGCGGCACCGCGGTGTCGACGAGCGCGACCTCACCGTCGGCGGGCGCGACGACGATGCCGGGCCGGTTCGGCGGCACCCGGTGCGGGTGCCGGAAGAAGGCGGCGCAGGCGGCGGCGGCGGACAGACCGGCCCGGCGCACCCATTTGTTCCGGCCGCCGACGACCGCGACAGCCAGCGGAACCGCGACAAACGGCAGGCCGGCGGGGTGCAGCGGAGGTACAGCGGCCCGCACCAGGTCGACCATGTGGCCGACGGCGGTGGTGTCGGGCGTGCCGGGCGGGGTGGGGCGGCGGGCCACGGGCTCCCTCTTTCGTGATGTGACGACAACGCAAGCGTTCACACCTTACGGGAACCCCACCGCATCCACCCGTGGTCAGTGTGCCGCTCTACGTCCTGTGAACAGCTTCACTGGGTCGGCGAGCAATCGCCTTGCCTCCAAGGTACCTGTAACGGTTGTGACATATGACACGACTTCGCGGACCGCGGCCTTTAATATGAGGACGCCTCATGTCTGCACGTTCACATGTTGTCCATGCGCGGGTCATGGGTGATGAGCGACGGATTTCGATGCTTCGGGTACACCCAGCGGTGCAACCGCAGGTTGACAGGTACAGAGGAGACGCATAATGGCTGCTCGAATCGCCCAGACGACTGGAGCTGAGCACACCGCGATTCTCGGTTTGGGCGTCTACCGCCCCACCCGGGTGGTCACGAACGACGAGGTCGCGGGACTGATCGACTCGAGCGACGAGTGGATCCGCACCAGATCGGGAATCAAAACCAGGCGCTTCGCCTCATCCGAGGAAACCATCCAGAGCATGAGCGTCGCCGCCGCGAAGGACGCACTGGCCGCGGCCGGAATGGCCGTCGATCAGGTGGACTGCGTCATCGTCGCGACGTCGACACATCTCCTTCTCACCCCCGCCATCGGCCCGCGGATCGCCACCGATCTCGGCATGACCGGCGCCGCCGCGTTCGACATCTCGGCGGGCTGCGCCGGGTTCTGTCACGCCCTGGCGATGGCCTCGGATCTCGTGCGCGCGGGCACGTCGAAGAACGCGCTGGTGATCGGCGTCGAGAAGCTCACCGACACCGTCGACTTCACCGACCGCTCGACGGCGTTCCTGTTCGCCGACGGCGCCGGCGCTGTCGTCGTCGGCCCGGCCGAGGAGCAGGGCATCGGCCCGACCGTCTGGGGCTCGGACGGCACCCAGCACCACGCCATCCGCCAGGACAAGGACTGGATGGAGTTCTTCACCGAGATCGAGGAGAAGGGCACCGACGCGGTGCGTCCCTACCTCGCGATGGAGGGCACCGCGGTGTTCCGCTGGGCGGCGCACTCGCTGGAGAAGGTCTGCCGCGACGCGATCGACCGCGCCGGCCTGACCACCGACCAGCTGGACGCGATGATCCCGCACCAGGCTAACGGCCGGATCATCGAGATCATGGCCAGGGTGCTGAAGCTGCCAGAGGACTGCGCGCTGGCCAACGACATCGAGGAAGCCGGCAACACCTCGGCAGCATCGATCCCGCTGGCCATGGAGGCATTGCTCCGCAAGGGCGAGTCGAAGCCGGGCGATACGGCCCTGCTGATCGCTTTCGGCGCCGGACTGTCCTATGCCGCACAGGTTGTCACGCTGCCTGTGTGGCAATAGCTGATCAGCAACTATGCCCACCGCTGCGGTGATCTACCTCCCAGCAGGCCACCGAGCGGTGGGCTCGCCGTGTCAACCCCGCCCCACTTGCACCAACTCGGACATGCTGGCAAACTTTTCGCAACCGATGTTTGCTGATCGACGATGCTCAGCCCAGCGTTCCCGTCGTCAACCCGAGGTGATCGGTCGTGAAACTGCGCTCATTCCTGCCACGCAGGCACATCAACGACGTCCCCCTGCTGCCCACCATCGAGCCGGACGACAGCTTCGCGCTGCGCACCGCGTTCACCCGCCGTAAACGCGACGAACGCCTCGAACGCCTGCTCACCCCCAGCGAACTCGATCTGGTGCTGCATCACCAGCTCTGAGCACCGTGGTACCGCCGGAGAGGGATACTTCTACGGGTGAGCACTCCCGCGGTAACCAAACCGGCCATTCTGAGCGTTGACGACGACCCCGGTGTCTCCCGGGCGGTGGTGCGCGATCTGCGCCGCCGCTACGGCGCTGACTACCGGATTCTGCGGGCCGAATCGGGGCCGCAGGCGCTCGAGGCGCTGCGGGAGATGAAGCTGCGTGGCCAGCCGGTCGCGGTGCTGATCGCCGACTATCGGATGCCCGGCATGGACGGCATCGAATTCCTGGAGCAGGCGATGGACCTGCATCCCTACGCCCGCCGGGTCCTGCTGACCGCCTACGCCGACACCAATGCCGCGATCGACGCGATCAATGTCATCGATCTCGACCACTATCTGCTCAAGCCGTGGGACCCGCCGGAGGAGAAGCTCTACCCGGTACTCGACGGCCTGCTCGATGCCTGGCGCAGTGCCGAACAGCGGCCGGTGCACGAGACGAAGGTCGTCGGCGACCGCTGGTCGCCGCGATCGTCGCAGGTGCGAGAGTTCTTGGCGCGCAACCAGTTGCCGTATCGCTGGTACCCACTGGACGAGCCGGAGGGCGCCCGGCTGCTCGAGGCGGCGGGCGCCGATCCGCTGACCTGTCCGGTGGTGATCACCGCGGGCGGCACCGCCCTGATCCAGCCCAGCGACAGCGAGCTCGCCGAAAACGTCGGGCTCACAGTCGAACCCAGCGGCGACTTCTACGACCTGATCGTCGTCGGCGGCGGTCCGGCCGGGCTCGGCGCGGCCGTGTACGGCGCGTCGGAGGGCCTGCGCACGGTGCTGGTGGAGCGCACCGCCACCGGTGGGCAGGCCGGGCAGAGTTCACGGATCGAGAACTACCTGGGCTTTCCCGACGGGTTGTCCGGTGCGCAGCTGGCCGACCGGGCGCGCAGGCAGGCGGCCAAGTTCGGCGCGGAGATCATCACCACCCGCGATGTCGTCGGGCTCGAGGTCAACGGGTCGGCGCGCACGGTGCGTTTCGCTGACGGCGGCAAGCTGTGCGCGCACACGGTGCTCATCGCGACCGGTGTCGACTACCGGCGTCATCCGGCGCCGGGTGTCGACGAATTCACCGGGCGCGGTGTGTATTACGGCTCGGCGATGACCGAGGCGGCTGAGTGCGCCGAGCAGGATGTCTACATCGTGGGCGGCGCCAACTCGGCCGGGCAGGCGGCGGTGTTCTTGTCCCGCAACGCCCGTCGCGTGCACATCGTGGTTCGTGGCGGCGCGCTGGAGAAGTCGATGTCGCACTATCTGATCCAGCAGATCGCGCAGATCCCGAACATCGTGGTGCACACCGAGACCGAGGTGGTCGGCGTCGACGGTGACGATCACCTGGAGCGGATCATCCTGCGCGACAACCGGACCGGCACCGAGGACAAGGTCGACGCGCAGCGGTTGTTCCTGTTCATCGGCGCGGCGCCGCAGACCGGCTGGCTCGACGGCGTCGTCACCAGGGACGAGGCGGGCTACGTGCTGGCCGGTCCCGACCTGATGATCGACGGCGCCCGCCCACCCGGCTGGGAATTGCCACGGCCGCCGCATCACCTCGAGACCAGCGTGCCCGGCGTGTTCGTCGCCGGTGACGTGCACGCCGAATCCGCCAAGCGGGTGGCCTCCGCGGTCGGCGAGGGCGCGATGGCCGTCATGCTCGTCCACCGGTATCTGGCGTAGGAGCGGGAATGACTCTGATCTGCGATCCGAACGAACTGCGCACGCTGTTCCTGTTCGAGAAGCTCGACGACGACCAGCTGGCGCAGCTGTGCGCGGCGGGCCGGATCGAGTACATCGATCCGGGCCCGGTGTACCGCGAGGGCGAGCCGGCCACCTGCTTCTACGTGCTGATCGACGGCGAGGTGCGGCTGACGAAGCTGTCCGGCGGCACCGAGATCGAGATCAACCGCACCGACCACCGGGGCGTCTACGCGGGCGCGTGGATGGCCTACCTCGGCGACAAGGTCAGCCAGGATTACGCGGGCTCGATGTATGTCCTGCGGCGTTCCCGATTCTTGGTGCTGGCGGCCGCCGACTTCGCGCGCATGGTCACCGACTGGTTCCCGATGGCGGTGCATCTGCTCGAGGGCGCGTTCTTCGGCGGGCAGAAGTCGAGCCAGCGGATCGCGGAGCGGGAACGGCTGCTGGCGCTGGGTTCGCTGTCGGCCGGGCTGACCCACGAGCTCAACAATCCGGCCGCCGCCGCGGTCCGCGCCACCGCGGGCCTGCGCGAACGCGTCGCGGGCATGCGGCACAAGCTCAAGATGATGGCCGAGGGCAAGTTCACGCCCGAGGCGTTCGTGAAGCTGGTCGAACTGCAGGAGCAGGCCGCCGAGCAGGTCGCCAAGGCGCCCGAGCTGTCCCCGCTGGAGGCGGCCGACCGCGAGGACGGCCTGGCCGACTGGTTCGACGACCACGGCATCGCCGACGGCTGGAACCTCGCGCCGACCTTCGTGCAGGCCGGTCTCGACATCGACTGGCTCGAAGGCGTGCACGCGACCCTCGAGGCCTGCCAGACGCAGGTGTTCGAGGGCGCGATCCGCTGGCTGAACTACACCATCGAGACCGAGCTGCTGATGAACGAGGTCGCCGACTCGACGACCCGCATCTCCACCCTGGTCGGCGCGGCCAAGCAGTACTCGCAGATGGACCGCGCGCCCTACCAGGTGGTCGACCTGCACGAGCTGCTCGACTCCACGCTGGTGATGCTCAGCCGCAAACTCGGCGACGGCGTGCGGGTGGTCAAGGACTACGACCGGGCGCTGCCGCCGATCCCCTGCTTCGCGGCCGAACTCAACCAGGTGTGGACCAACCTCATCGACAACGCGGTCTACGCGATGGGCGGCACCGGCACGCTGACCGTGCGCACCTACAAGGAGAACGACTGCGCCGCCGTCGAGATCGGCGATACCGGCCCCGGCATCGCGCCCGAGGTCAGGAGCCGGATCTTCGAGCCGTTCTTCACCACCAAACCGGTCGGCGACGGCACCGGACTCGGCCTCGACATCTCGTTCCGGATCGTGGTCAACAAGCACAATGGCGATATCCGGGTCGAATCCGAACCGGGCGACACCCGTTTCATCGTCCGCTTGCCGCTGGATCCGCAGGCGGACAACGACAGCACACCGTCGAACACAGGAGATCAGTGATGTCTGAAGAGTTCGAAGGAATCGACCCGACCGTGCCGCCCAGCGGGGCCGGTTGCGCGGAGTGCGACGCCGCGGGCGGCTGGTGGGTGCATCTGCGGCGCTGCGCGGAATGCGGGCACGTGGGCTGCTGTGACAGCTCGCCGAGTCAGCACGCGTCGAAGCATTTCACCTCGACCGGGCACCCGTTCATGCAGAGCTACGAGCCCGGCGAGGACTGGTTCTACAACTTCACCACCAGCGAGATGTACAGCGGCGGGCCCGAGCTCGCGGCGCCGACCAGTCACCCGGTCGACCAGTCCGTGCCGGGACCGGCCGACCGGGTGCCGGCGAACTGGCAGTCACTGGTCCACTGAGCGCTACGGCTTCATCCCGGCGGCCTCGGCGACGGTCTTGTCGGCGTTGCCCGGCGCGAGGCAGACCAGCTTCGCGGTACCGAGCGCCACATTCGGGCTGCCCTCGAAGGGGCCGCCGGGATGGGCAGCCAGGATCTGCTCGATCGCCTGCTTCTCGCCGTCGCCGTCGAGCTCGTTGAACTGCGCGCAGGTGACGGTGGCGCCCGCGGCGGGCGCGGCCGTCGTCGCGGCGGGTGTGGTCGCACTCGCGCTCGCGCTGGAGGTCGGCGTGCCCTTGCGCAGACCGTTCGCGTCGGTGGCGTCGTCGGAACCGCATCCGGCCACCGTCAGGCACAGCGCCCCAGCAGCCAGGACGACGAGGGAGATTCGATTCATCTGCAGCTTTCCCCGGTGGGTTGTTGCGCCGGCACCTCCGGCGCGTCCGGTGCAGCGTACCGGCTGGTTGCCGTGGTTCGTCATGTCAGCCACTTTCGGCCCTCGACCTTGCGATCTGCCAAACGATCCCTGATCGTCCGGGCGGATTCGCCGGGACGCGGCAGAATGGGACGGTGGCTGAACTATCGCTCACCGCCCGGCTCAACCCCTCGGCAGCCGACGCACGGCGCGGGGTGGTGCGTCTGCACCCCGAGACGCTCACCGCGCTCGGCCTGCGCGAATGGGACGGCATCGGGCTGACCGGAGCGCGCCGGACCGCGGCGGTGGTGGCGAAGGCGCCGGCGGGCACCCCGCCGGGGGTGGCGCTGCTCGACGACGTGACGCTGTCGAATGTGGGACTGCGGGAGAACGCGGCGGTCACCGTCGCCCCGGCGACCGTCTACGGCGCCAGGCAGATCTCGCTGAGCGGGTCGGCGCACGCGACAGCCAGTATTCCGGCGGCCACGTTGCGGCAGGCTCTGCTGGGCAAGGTGGTGACGGTCGGCGACACGGTGTCGCTGCTGCCGCGCGACCTCGGGCCCGACATCAGTTCGTCGGCGGCCACGCAGGCGCTCTCGCGCACGTTCGGCATCGCCTGGACCACCGAGCTGCTCACCGTCACCGCGATCGAGCCGATGCCGGGACCGGTGAGCGTACAACCCAATTCGGCCGTCGGCTGGGGGCGCGGCGCGGCCGCGATCATGCACGCCATGGAGCGCGACTCCGACGCCGACCTGAACGGGATACCGGCCGATCTGGTGTCGGTGAGTTCGGGGAGCGCGCCGATCCAGGTCGAGGATCTGGCGGGGGTGCAGGGGCAGGCGGCCAAGCTGGCCGAGTGGCTGAGCCTGGCGCTCGACGAACCCGAACTGCTGAAGACTCTCGGCGCACCCGCTCATCTGGGCGTGCTGGTCACCGGCCCGGCCGGGGTCGGCAAGGCGACGCTGGCCAGAGCGGTCGCGGCGCCGCGCCGCCTCGTCGAGCTCGACGGGCCCAGTGTCGGCGCGATGGAGAGCGGCACCCGGTTGCGCGAGGTCGCCGAGGCCGTGGGCGATGTCGCCGCCGGGCGGGGCGGGATCCTGCTCGTCACCGATATCGACGCGCTGCTGCCCGCCGACGCCGAACCGGTCGCCACCCTCATCCTCGACCAGTTGCGAGGCGCGATGCGTTCGCCGTGCGTCGCCCTGCTCGCCACGACCGCCCATCCCGCACAGGTGGATTCGCGACTGCGCGCGCCGGATCTCTGCGATCGCGAACTGGCACTGCCGCTGCCGACCGCGGTGGTCCGGCGCGCGCTGCTGGAGCAGCTGTTGCGCAAGGTGCCCGCCGGGGCGCTCGACTACGACATGATCGCTTCGCGGACACCGGGTTTCGTGGTCGCCGACCTGGCGGCACTGTGCCGGGAAGCCGCGGTCAGGGCGGCGGGGCGGGCCAGCCGCGACCAGGCCGAGCCGGAGCTCACCCAGGACGATCTGGTCGGCGCGCTGGATGTCATCCGGCCGCTGTCGCGTTCGGGGACAGAGGAATTGGCGATCGGCTCGCTCAACCTGGACGACGTCGGCGACATGGTGGAGACCAAGCAGGCGCTCACCGAGGCGGTGCTGTGGCCGCTGCGCCACCCCGATTCGTTCGCCCGGCTCGGCATCGACCCGCCGCGCGGTGTGCTGCTCTACGGCCCGCCCGGCTGCGGCAAGACATTCCTGGTGCGCGCGCTGGCGGGGACCGGTCAGCTGAGCGTGCACGTGGTGAAGGGCGCGGAGCTGATGGACAAGTGGGTCGGCTCCTCCGAACGCGCTGTTCGCGAATTGTTCCAGCGCGCCAGGGATTCCGCGCCGTCGCTGATCTTCCTCGACGAAGTCGACGCGCTCGCGGCGCGCCGCGGCCAGAGCGGCGACTCCGGTGTCTCGGACCGGGTGGTCGCCGCGCTGCTCACCGAACTCGACGGCGTCGAACCGCTGCGTGACGTGGTCGTCGTCGCCGCGACGAACCGGCCCGAGCTGATCGACCCGGCGCTGCTGCGCCCCGGTCGGCTGGACCGGCTGGTGTTCGTGCCGCCGCCGGACGCCGCCGCCCGGCTCGACATCCTGCGCACGGCGGGCCGCTCGGTGCCGCTGGCGGGTGACGTCGACCTGGCCGCACTCGCCGAGGACCTCGACGGCTACTCGGCCGCCGACTGCGCCGCCCTGCTGCGCGAGGCCGCGCTGTCGGCCCTGCGCCGCGATATGTCGGCCGCCGATGTCACCGCCGACGACGTGGCCACCGCGCGAAGCACCGTCCGGCCGTCGCTGGATCCCGATCAGGTCGAGTCGTTGCGCCGGTACGCCGAGAGCCGGGCCTGACCCGCTCACCCGCGTCATCGACGACGTCGCAGCTAGAAGGGTGTTTCGGCGAGTATCGTCAAGTTGTGCCCACGTTCGGGGATGGTGTGGATGCGGTCTCGGCGTTCGCGGGCGCCGCGATCGCGGGAATCGCACTGTTCGTGCCGTTCACCTCCCGCTCCAGCACGGTGATCGACACCCCTTATCAGTTGGCCAGCTGGGAAAACAGCATTCCCCGCGCGACGACCCTCGGACTGATCGCCGCCGTCGTCGTGGCCGCGCTGATCCGGCCGGGACTCGACTGGCTCGTCGCCGCCTGCGCCGCCGCGGCGCTGGGGCTCAATTATTTTGTCGGCCACACCATGGCCTCGGCCGAGGTGCTCACCGCCCAGAACTATGTGAACGCGCTGTTCGGCGGCGTGATCTTCGGCGCCCTGTGCCTCTGTTCGCTGCGGATGCGGTGGGCCGCAGCCGGTTTCGCACTCGGCTCGGTTGCGGTGTTCGTGTACGGCGAAGTGATCGAGCTGGTCACCGATTACATGGTGACGACGACGGACCGGGCCGTGCACAGTCCGTCGGGGCTCATCATCGCCGCTGTCGTGCTGCTCGCCGTGAACTCCGTCCGGCACCGGCACACCATCTCCCAGCCCGCCGGGCCGCCGCTCACCGCCGATCTGCCGATGGTCCCGATCGTGTCCGCGACGATCCTCGCGCTGTCGGTGCTGCTGGCCACCGAATCGCTCCAGCGTGAGTTCGCAGAGGGCCATCCGGGCTTCTGGCCCATCGCGCTCGCGGTGACGGTCACGGTCGTCGCCGCGTTCGTCGCGGCCACCCTGCTGCCCGGTCGCGACGGAACGGGTGTTCTGGCCGCCGTCAGCCTGGCCGCCGCGGGCGACTCGGTCATCGATGGCCCGAGCCTGGGCTGGAAGATCGTGCTCGTGCTCGGCGCGGCGGCCGCGGGCATCCTGGCAGGCATGCGCTGGGCCTCGCCCTGGGCCACCCTGTGCGGCGCCGCCGCGATCTGCGTGTTCGTCACGTTCTCCGAACGCCTGCCGTGGACGTTCGTCTGGACGACCGGCGCGCTGGTGCTGGCCGTGGTCGCCGGGTATGCGTTCGGCTCGATCCGGGTCGGCTACGGGCCCAGTGCCGTGCTCGGACTCGGCGCGGTGTACCTGCCGTCGATCCTGTGGTCGATTCCCACCGGTCTGCGGAACTGGCCGACCGGCGCGGATCCGGTGTCCGAAGCCACGGCAGGCCGGACCGCGCTGGCCATCACGATCGGCGCCGCGGCCGCGCTGCTGCTGCTGTACCGGATCCGGTCCACCGAGCCGACGCCTGCGGTCACGCCATAGCCGTACCCGGCGCGACATCCTCGGTGCCGCCGCCGGGCGTGATCCCTGCTGCCGGGGCGCGCCGATCGCCGATCGCGACGTCCCAGGTGAGCGGGGTGTTCGCCGGTATCGTCGAACGGTGCCCAAGATCGGGGATGGTCTGGACGCGGTCACGGCCTTCGCCGGGTCCGCGGCGGCCGGAATGTCGCTGTTCCTGCCGTTCACCTTCGGGGAGGGCGCCGAGGACAAGTCGCCCTATCACGTCACCAGCCTCATCAACAGCGTGCCGCGCGCGGCGGCGCTCGGGCTCATCGTGGCGGTCGTCGTCGCCGTGCTGGCCAGGCCGATCACCCGGCCCGGCCTGATCTGGCTCACCGCGACGGCCGGGGCGGCGGCGCTGGCGGTCAACTACTTCGTCGGGCGGGCGATGGTCTCGGCCGACGTGCTCACCACCCAGAACTACATCGACTCGCTGTGCGGCGGCGCGCTGTTCGGCGCGCTGGGGATCTGCGCGTGGCGGATGCGCTGGGCCGCAGCCGGTTTCGCGCTCGGCGTGGTGGTGGTGTTCGTCTACGGCGAGGTCGTCGCCGTGTTCACCTCGAACTCCGCGGCGACGGCGGACAAGACGGTGGGCACCCCGTCCTGGCTGCTCCTCGCGGCGGTCGTGCTGCTCGCGGTGACCACCGTGCGCCATCGGCACGGCATCATGCTGCCCGCGGTGCCGCGCCTTGCCGCCGATCTGCCGATCAGCCCGATCGTGGCCGCCACCGTGCTGGCGCTGTCGCTGCTGGTCGCCACCGAATGGCTCGGCCGCGAGTTCGACGGTCGCCGCGGGAACTTCTGGCAGATCGCGCTCGCCGTGGCGATCACCATCGTGGCCGCGTTCGCCGCGGCCACCCTGCTGCCCGGCCGCGACGGGGCCGGTGTCCTGGTCGCGGTCAGTGTGGCCGCGGCGGCCGACTCGCTCGGTGACGCCTCCGCTCTCGGCTGGCATCTCGTGCTCGTCCTGGTCGTCGGCACGGCCGCCGTCCTGGCGGGCCTGCGCTGGGGGACATCATGGGGTGTGCTGCTCGGCGCGGCCGTGATCTGCGTATTCGCCTCGGTGGCACAACGGTTCCCGTGGTCGTACACCTGGACGGCCGGGACGTTCCTGCTGACCTGCGTCGCGGGCTTCGCGGCCGGCTCGATCCGGGTCAGCTACCTGCCCAGCGCCGTGCTCGGACTCGGCGCGCTGTACCTGCCGTCGATCCTGTGGTCCATTCCCACCGGGGAACGGCAATGGCCGACCAGCACGACCGTCGCCGACGAGAGCACGCCGGCCAGGGCCGCGCTCGCCATCACCATCGGCGTCGCGGCGGGTCTGGTCCTGCTGTACCGGATCCGCCCCACTGCGGCGGAGAACGCGGCCGTGCCATAGCCGAGCCCCCCGCGACATGGCCGACGCGACATCCGCGGTACCGGCGAACATCCCGTCATCGCCCGTAGGATCGGAGCGAGCTACTCGACCGCTACCGACCCGACGGAGGAGAGTTGCTCGCCGTACTGCTCGTCCACGCGCTGGCCGCCCTGGTGGCCCCGCTGTGCGTACGAGTGCTGGGCCGCAACGCTTTCTACCCGCTGGCGCTGGTTCCGCTCGGCAGTCTCGGCTGGGTGATCGCGCACTGGGGAACGACCGTGCGCACGCATACACAATGGGCGCCGCAGATTTCGATGGACATCGACCTGCGCTTCGATTCGCTCGCCGCGGTGATGGCTGTGCTCGTGCTCGGCATCGGCGCGCTGATCCTGGCCTACTGTGGCCGCTATTTCGAGCGCGACGAAGCCAGGCTCGGCGTATTCGCCGCCGAGCTCATCGGTTTCACCGGCGCCATGTTCGGACTGGTCATCAGCGACAACATGCTGCTGCTCTACGTGTTCTGGGAAATCACGACGGTGCTGTCGTTCCTGCTCGTCGGGCATTACGCCGAACGCGCGGTCAGCCGAAGGGCGGCGATCCAGGCACTGCTGGTGACCGGTGCGGGCGGGCTGGCGATGCTGGTCGGGATCGTCATCCTCGGGACGCGCTACGGCAGCTTCCTGCTCTCCGATCTGCTCGCGACAACACCGCCCGCCGGGACCGCGGTCTCGGTGGGGATCACGCTCGTGCTGCTCGGCGCGATCAGCAAATCGGCGATCGTGCCGCTGCACTTCTGGCTCCCGGGCGCGATGGCGGCGCCGACCCCGGTGAGTGCCTATCTGCATGCCGCCGCGATGGTGAAGGCGGGCGTCTATCTGGTGGCGCGGCTCGCGCCCGCGTTCGCGCAGACGGCACCGTGGCATGTGCTGCTGCTGCCGCTCGGTATCGCCACGATGTTGCTGGCCGGCTGGCGAGCGATTCAGGTGCACGATCTGAAGCTGGTGCTGGCGTTCGGCACCGTCAGCCAGCTGGGTCTGCTGATCACGATGACGGCGATCGGCACGCCGGACGCGGCCCTGGCCGCCATCACGCTGCTGGTGGCGCACGCCCTGTTCAAGGCGAGCCTGTTCATGGTGGTCGGCATCATCGACCACGGCGCGGGCACGCGGGACCTGCGCCGGTTGTCCGGGCTCGGCAGGCGGGCGCCGTGGCTGTGCGCGGTCGCGGTGATCGCGGCGTGCAGCATGGCGGGGCTGCCGCCGTTGCTCGGGTTCGTCGGCAAGGAGTCGGCGCTGAGCGCGCTGTGGTCGACCGAGGTGCTTGGCACGCCGGCGAGGGTGGCGTTGCTGGCGGGCGTTGCCGTCGGGTCGGCGTTCACGGTGGCCTACAGCATCCGATTCGTGTGGGGCGCTTTCGGTGTCACCGCGAATCCCGAGCGCGTGGTGACCTGGCACGCGCCGGGTCCGCTGCTGCTCGGCCCGCCCGCGGTGCTCGCGGTGGCCGGGCTCGCGGGCGGTCTCGACACCCGGGCCGTCGACCACTGGCTGAGTCCCTACGCCACGTCACTGCCCGGCGTCCTGGACACCCACCTCGCGCTGTGGCACGACTTCACCGGGCCGCTCGCGCTGACGGTGCTGATCGTCGCGGCCGGTCTCGCGCTGTTCCTGATCCGCGGCCGGATCGGCGAACCGGCGCACCCGCGACTGGGCAATGCCGACCGCAACTACGACGCGGCCCTGCGCGCGATGGACCGGCTCTCGCTGCGCATCACCGGCACCGTGCAGTCCGGTTCGCTGCCGGCGAGCCAGGCCGCCATCCTCGGCACCCTGATCGTGTTGCCGACGATCCTGCTCGCCCTCGGCACCCGCACGGGAGTCGAACTGCGCCTGTGGGATTCGCCGTTGCAGGCGGCGATCGGGGCGATCATGATCGCGATGGCGCTGGCCGCGACGGTGTTGCGCAACCGGTTGGCCAGCGTGCTCGTCGTCGGGGTCACCGGCTACGGCTGCGGCGTCATCTTCGCCCTGCACGGCGCACCCGACCTGGCCCTGACCCAATTCCTGGTCGAGACACTGACTTTGGTGATCTTCGTGCTGGTGCTGCGCGCGTTCCCCGCCGAGATCGCCGAAGACCAGGCCACCGCGTTCAAGGTCAGGCGGGCGCTGCTGGCGATCGGCGTCGGGGTCACCGTCGCGGTGCTGGCCGCCTTCGCCACGGCCGCGCGCCGCAGCGAACCGATCTGGCAGGCCATTCCCGACGCGGCCTACCGGATCGGCGGCGGCAAGAACGCGGTCAATGTGCTGCTGGTCGACATCCGCGCCTGGGACACCCTCGGCGAGATCTCGGTGCTCGTCGTCGCCGCGACCGGCGTCGCGTCGCTGGTGTTCCGCAGCCGCCGCTTCGGCAGCGCGCCCCGCGCCGCCGACTCACCCCACTACGACCCCGACGCGGTGAGCTGGCTGCCCGCGGCCCGGCTGGTCGACCGGCGCGAACGCTCGATGGTCCTGCAGATCACCACCCGCCTGATCTTCCCCACCATCATGGTGCTGTCGGTGTACTTCTTCTTCTCCGGCCACAACGCGCCCGGCGGCGGCTTCGCGGGCGGCCTGATCGCCGGACTCGCGCTGACCCTGCGCTATCTGGCCGGCGGGCGCTACGAACTCGGCGAGGCGCTGCCGGTGGACGCCGGGCACCTGCTCGGCGCCGGACTCACCCTGGCCGCGGGCACCGCGACCGCGTCGCTGCTGCTCGGCGCGCCACCGCTGTCCTCGGCGATCGTCGAGGTGACGCTGCCGGTCCTCGGTCATATCAAGCTGGTCACCGCGCTGTTCTTCGACCTCGGCGTCTACCTGGTCGTGGTCGGGCTGGCACTCGACGTGCTGCGCAGCCTCGGCGCCCGCCTGGACAAGGAACTGGTATGACCGCCAACCTCATTCTGCTGATCACCATCGGCGCGCTCACCGCGTGCGGTGTCTACCTGCTGCTCGAGCGGATCGTCTCGAAGATGCTGCTCGGCATGATCCTGCTCGGCAACGCGGTGAACCTGCTGATCCTCACCATGGGCGGACCGGACGGGAAACCGCCGATCCTCGGCAGTTCCGACACCGCGCACGACGGTATGGCCGACCCGCTGGCCCAGGCGATGGTGCTCACCGCGATCGTGATCACCATGGGGCTGGCCGCTTTCGTGCTCGCCCTCGCCTACCGCGCCTACATGCTGACCACCACCGAGGACGTGCGCAACGACCCCGAGGACGCTCAGATCGCCGCCAAGCGGGAACAGGAGGATCCCGAACAGTGACCCTGTCCCCGGAACTGCTGCCCGCCATCGCCGCACTGCCCGTGCTGATCCCGCTGCTCGGCGCCGCGGCGACGCTGGTGTTCGGCCGCCGCCCCCGGCTACAGGGGATGATCTCGCTGAGCGCGCTGTCGTGCGTGCTGGTGGTCAGCGCGCTGCTGCTGTATCTGGCCGACCGCGACGGCACCACCGCGGTGCAGGTGGGCGGCTGGCCGACGCCGATCGGGATCACCCTGGTGGTCGACCGGCTCTCGGCGGCGATGCTGCTGGTGTCGGCGTTCGTGCTGCTGGTGGTGTCGATCTACGGTGCGGGACAGAACATCTCCGACGGCGACGAGCATCAGCCGACCTCGATCTACCGGCCCACGTATCTGGTGCTGACCGCGGGGGTGTCGACGGCGTTCCTCGCCGGTGACCTGTTCAACCTGTTCGTCGGCTTCGAGGTCCTGCTCGCGGCGTCGTTCGTGCTGCTCACCGTCGGCGCCACCGAGGCACGCATCCGCACCGGCATCGCCTATGTGATGGTGTCGATGGTGTCGTCGCTGATCTTCCTGATAGGCATCGGCATCACCTACGCCGCCACGGGGACACTGAATCTCGCGCAACTGGCCGTGCGGCTGGAAGCGACGCCGAGCGGTGTGCGCACCGCCTGCTACGCGGTGCTGCTGGTCGCGTTCGGGGTCAAGGCGGCGGTGTTCCCGCTGTCGAGCTGGCTGCCCGACTCCTACCCCACCGCCCCGGCGCCGGTCACCGCCGTCTTCGCCGGTCTGCTCACCAAAGTCGGTGTGTACGCGATCATCCGCACCGACACCCTGTGGTTCCCCGACGGCGCGTTCGACGACATCCTGCTCGTGTGCGGGCTGGCGACGATGCTGGTCGGCATCCTCGGCGCGATCGCGCAGACCGACATCCGGCGACTGCTCTCGTTCACTCTGGTCAGCCACATCGGCTACATGGTCTTCGGTATCGGGCTGGCCACCACGGCCGGCCTGACCGGCGCGGTCTTCTACGTCGCCCACCACATCCTGGTGCAGACCGGGCTGTTCCTCGCGGTCGGTCTCATCGAACGCCAGGCTGGCTCGGTGTCGCTGCGCCGGATCGGCGGGCTGGCCACCGCGAGCCCGCTGCTGGCCGTGCTGTTCCTGGTGCCCGCGCTGAATCTCGGTGGTATTCCGCCGTTCTCGGGGTTCATCGGCAAGGTCGCTCTGCTGGAGGCGGGCGCCGCCGACGGCAGCGTGCTGGCCTGGGTGCTCGTCGCGGGCTCGGTCGTCACCAGCTTGCTGACGCTGTACGCGGTGGCCAGGGTGTGGAGCAAAGCCTTCTGGCGCCCGCGCGAAGAAGCACCGGAGGGTCATCTCACCGCCGCGAAACCACCGACCCTGGTGGAGGATACGACCGACGTGCACTACGAGGACCGCACCGACCCCGGCCGGATGCCGGTGCTCATGGTGCTCGCGACCGCCGGCCTCGTCACCGCCGGACTCGCGCTGACGGTGCTCGCCGGGCCGATTCTCGGCATCGCCGAACGCGCGGCCGCCGACCTGAACGACCCGTCGGTCTACATCGACTCGGTGCTCGGACCGGAGGCGCGATGAACACCCTCGGGATGTTGGTCAACCGCGACAACGTGCTGCGCGTCGGCGTGCTCGCGTGGTTGACCTGGGTGTGGGTCGCGCTGTGGGGTGACCTCAGCGCCGCCAATGTCATCGCCGGTTTCGTGGTCGCGCTGATCGTCGTCTTCGCGCTGCCGCTGCCGCAGGTGCCGGTCACCGGACGCTTCCACCCGCTGTCGTTCCTCGAACTGATCGTGGTGAGCGTCTACTACGCGCTCGAATCGAGTCTGCAGGTGGCGTGGTTCGCGATCCGGCCCGCCGGGCCACCCGTGTCGGGCGTGCTGCGGGTGCACCTGGGCATCAAGTCCGATCTGGTCCTGGTGATAGCGACCGACCTGCTCAACCTGATCCCCGGCACCATGGTGCTCGAGCTGGACCGGGCGCGAAGTGTGGTCTATGTCCACGTGCTCGACGTGGGCAGTGAGAAGTCGGTGCTGAAGTTCTACAGCACCACACGGCGATTGGAGCATCTGCTGATCAACGCCTTCGAACGACCGACCGAATGCCGTCGCCTCGAGCCGGAGGAGCAGCCGTGACCGTCGTCGCCGTTGTCGCCGGCATCCTGCTCACCGCGGCGGCGGTGATCACCAGCTACCGCGTGCTGGCGGGCCCGAGCACCCTGGACCGGGTCGTCGGGATCGACTCGCTGATGGCCATGGCCGCCGCCGGACTCGCGGTCTGGGCCGCCTACAGCAACGACACCACGGTGATCCCGGCAATCGTCGCGCTGGCGCTGGTCGGGTTCCTCGGCTCGGCCGCGGTGTCGCGCTTCCGCGTCAGGGACGACCGATGACGGCCTGGGAATGGGTCTCGGCCGTGCTGATCCTGACCGGCTGCGCGCTCGCGTTCACCGCGGCCATCGGTATCGTGCGATTCCCCGACACCCTCACCCGCATGCACGCCGCGACCAAGCCCCAGGTGGTCGGCTTGGTCCTGATCCTCGCCGGTACCGGGATCGACATCAGGAACGACGTCAATGTGTGGATGCTGGTGCTGACCGGCCTGTTCACCATCCTCACCGCACCCGTCATCGCCCACCTCATCGGCCGCACCGCCTACCGCGAACAGCGCCACCGCGACGGCCTGCTGCGGATCAACGAACTCGGCAACGCCGCCGACGACTAACCGGCGGCCACCCGCACCATCGCGGGCCGGGGCGCCGCGGCGAACCAGGTGGCATGGAACGCGGCGGCCACCGCGGCCAGCAGCCCGATGACGATCGCGCCCGCGAGCACCGGATGCTGCGCCATCGGCACCGCCAGGTACCGGTAGGACAGCAGCAGCCCGGCGAAGACGACCGCACCGAAGCCGACCATCCGCACCCGGAACGCACCCCAGCCGCGCTCGGGCGCCCGCAGCGCCGACTCGACTGTCAGGCACAGCACCGCGCCCGCCACCAGGTCGACGCCGTAGTGGTAACCGAATCCGAGCGTCGCGGTCACGGTCGCGGCCAGCCAGAACGCACCACCCCAGCGCAGCCAGGCGGGCGCGCGTGACCCGTCGACATCACGACGGGTGTGGATGAACAGCGACAGCGCCCACGCGGTATGCATCGACGGCATGCAGTTGCGCGGGGTGAACGCGTCGAACGGCAGCGCCCCCGGGCTGCGGTCGATCGGCGGCAGCGCCGTCGGCCAGAAATTGCCCACCTGGAAACCGTGCCCGTCCGCGCCGAACGCGAACATCGGCCCGACGACGGGAAACAGCACATAGAACAGCGGCCCGACCAGCCCGAGCACCAGGAACGTCCGAACCAGATAGTGCGACGGCCATTCCCCGGTCCGGACGACCTTGCGCAACTGCCACACCGCGACCACGATCGCCGCCACCGGCAGCTCGATGTACACCCAGTGCAGCACCGCGTACACCTCGGGCCCGAGCACATCCAGCACCCGGCCCATCACCCACGACGGATCACCGAGCGCGTGATCGGCGAGCAGCAGATATTCGTCGAGCACCGCGGGCCGCACCGCTGAGGTGACGTGCAACCACACGTCACCGACCTTGGTGGCGAGCACGAGCAGCGCACCCAGCGCCGCCGCCTTCAACGCGTCCGTGCGTTCGCGGCCGCTCCAGCGCACCGCCGCGACGATCGCGAGCACGGTCAAGACGATCGTCGGCCCGTTGCCGACCGTGAACGGCTTGCCGTCGAGCATTCGCAGCGCGGCGCACACCGCGTCGATCCCGATCGCCGCGAACACCGCGTAGACCCGCCTGCGCGCGTTGACCCCGGCCAGCGCGAGCACCAGCCCGGCCCACGGCACCGACATCGACTTCGGCGTGCCGATGTAGTCGCGGGCCAGACTCGCCAGCGGTCCGTCGAAACCGTTGACGAACGCGGCGATCTGCAATCCGATGAGCAGCGCCAGCACCGACGACACCCCGGCGACGGCGAGTGCGCGTGGCTCACGGAGACGGTTCAGGAGAGCGGCACCCCCCGCAGCGCCGCGCGGATGTTCGACAAGCATCCCGACATCGTAAACGGCGGGTAAACGCCACCCCGCCGCGAAGCTGAACGCTACTGATCCAGCTCGCGCACCAGCGAATCCACGACCGCGACAAGATCACCCTGCGACTGCGCGGCGACGCGACGTTGCCGCTGGTAGGAGGCACCGTGGCGGGGAATGTCGGCAACGGCGGCCAGCTCGTCGGCGCAGCCCAGCCGCTTCGCGGTCGGCTCCAGTTTGTTCAGCAGATCCATCAGATCGTCTGTGACCAAACGCTCATTACTGGCGTCGTCGACGATCACGATGGCGTCGAGCCCGTAGCGCGCGGCCCGCCACTTGTTCTCCTGCACATGCCACGGCGGCAGCGTCGGCAGCTCCTCGCCCGCGTCGAGCCTGCGCTCCAGATCGACTACCAGGCAGTGGATCAGCGCGGCCACCGAGGCCAGCTCGGCCCGGCTGGACAGCCCGTCGCAGACCCGGATCTCGATCGTGCCCCACTTGGGCGCGGGCCGGATGTCCCAGTGCATGCCGCCGAGCTGTTCGAACACACCGGTTTTGAGCTGGTCGTGCACGAATCCCTCGAACTGCGGCCAGTTCTCGAACTGGAACGGCAGCCCGGCGGTCGGCAACTGCTGGAACATCAGCGCGCGATTGCTGGCGTAGCCGGTGTCGTCGCCGGACCACATCGGCGAGGACGCCGAGAGCGCGAGCAGATGCGGATACGACAGCAGCAGCGAGTTCAGGATCGGAAAGACCTTGTCCCGGTGCGAGACTCCCACGTGCACGTGCACGCCCCAGATCAGCATCTGGCGGCCCCACCACTGGGTGCGCTCGATCAGCTCGTCGTAATGCGGTGAGCGGGTGAGCTGCTGGGCCGACCACTGCGCGAACGGATGGGTGCCCGCGCAGAACAGGTCGACACCGAGCGGATCGGCCGCGCGGCGCACCGCGTCCATGGTGCCGCGCAGATCGTCGACCGCGCCGCCGACCGTGTCGTGCACGCCGGTCACCAGTTCGACCGTGTTGCGCAGCAATTCTTTGGTGACCTGCGGGGTGCCGTCATAGGCACGCAGATCGCCGACGGCGTCGAACACCGCGGAGGCGGTATTGGACAGATCACGCGTCACCTTGTCGACGAGCGCGATCTCCCACTCGATGCCGATGGTGGGCCGGGGCGAACCAGGGAAGGGTACCGACTGGATTGCCCCGGCCATGTGCGTCTCGCTAACCGACCACGCCGCAGGCGACCCGGGTTCCAGCGTCACCCGTGGACAGCGTGGTCTCGTCGGGACCGGTGCCACCCTCGCGGGAGTACCGGGTGGGGATGTTGCCGAAGTTGTCGGCGCCGGAGTGCACGATCAGGGCCTTGCCCTTGACGTTGTCCAGGGTGACCGTGTCGGTCCGGGTGACCAGCTTCGCGGTGCCGTCGGCGTTGACCTGCAGCGAGGTCAGGTCGCCGCTGGCCGGATGCGCGTTGGCCGCGCCGACCTGCAGGTGACCGCCCGCGGAGGTGAAGTCGCCCTCACAGGTGCCGTTCTGGTGGAAGTGCAGGCCGTGGAAGCCGGGGGTCAGGCCCTGCGCCTCGACGGTGACGACGAGGTGGCTGCCCTCGGCGACGATGGTCGCGGTGCCGACATTCGCGCCGGAGCTGTTCTTGAGCTCGGTCTTCAGGCCACCGGCCGCCGGGGCTCCGTGCTCGCCGCCGCCGTGGCCGTCGGTGGTGGTCGGCGCGGCGTGGCCGCCGCCGTGCTCATCGCCGGTACCGCCGGGCGCGGGCGAGCTGGTCCACACCGGCGGCGTGGTTCCCTTGACGTCACTCGACTCCTGGCTGTTGGTGCAAGCAGCGAGACCGAACACGGCAACCGCCAGCACCGGGGTCACAATGCGCCAGGACGGGCGACGAGTTGTCGACGTGGCCATCAGGGAACTCCTTTACGAGTACCGAGTTTACGAGGAAAGCTGGGTGGACAGGGCTGTACCGCTCAAGATGATGCCACAGCGCAGGCACGGCCCCCGGCACCGCGTGCCGCGCCTCGTTCAGCTACCGGTCAGCACGACCACGACGCCCGGCGAGGTGTCACCGGACTTCGGCACGACCGTTCCGCCGACCTCCGCGGCGATCTGGGTGGCCGCGGCCTTGTCGCCCGCGCCGCTGCCGTAGAACACCGTCGTCGCGGTCAGGTTCGAGCCGCCGTAGTTGCCGGTGCTGACATTGCTCCAGCCCGCCGAGGTCAGTTCGCTCGCGGTGCGGGCGGCCAGGCCCGCGACCAGGCTGTTGTTCAGCACCCGCACGGGCACACTCTGATCGACGGTGCCCGCGGGCGCGGCGGGTGCCGTGGTGGTCGGTGCCGTTGTGGTGGGTGCCGTGGTGGTCGTCGGCGCGACAGTCGTCGTGGTCGGGGCTGCGGCCGCGCTGGTGGTCGGGGCGGCGGCCGCGCTGGAGGTCGTCGCGGCGGCCTTGGTCGCGGGCGCCTGCGCGACCGCGCTGGAGGTCGTCGTCTCGGTCTGCTCGGCCGAATCGGATGCCTCGGCACCGGAGTTCGACAACGACATCGCGCCCAGACCGGCGAAGACGATGGCCAGCGCGATCAACACCATCGCCAGCGCGCGCAGCGGTGGGCCGCCGGGGGTGGGATTAGGGTTGCTCACCCGCGCAACCCTAGTCGCAACCACCGCTGTGTGGCTGTCATGTCAGACCTGGAAACCGAGTCGGCGCGCTGCACGCGCTTTCTGCCTGCTCGCCCGCAGCCTGCGCAGGCGCTTGACCAGCATCGGGTCGGCCGCCAGCGCTTCTTCCTTGTCGACGACCGCGTTGAGCACCTGGTAGTACCTGGTCGCCGACATGGAGAACAGTTCGCGGATCGCGTCTTCCTTGGCGCCCGCGTACTTCCACCATTTGCGTTCGAAATCGAGGATGTCGAGCTCACGGCGACTCAGACCACTGTCTTCGTCGATGATGTTGCGGGCCGCTGCGCCGTCCATCTTGCTCCCTCGCCGAGTATCACGAGATGAAAAATGACGCTTGCACGTCGCGGATCATTCAACCATGTAGCGGCCGGATCGTCCGAGCGATGTCCCGGGCGTGTTGACTACAGGCCAGTAGGGTGGCGCAAGCCACAGGGGTCGCCGCTCGCCGAGCCTCGCGAACGGCGATAATGGCGGCCATGGCAATTCTCCCGATCGTGATCGTCGGTGACCCCGTCCTCCACAACCCCACCGCACCGGTGACGGAGACGCCGGCCGAGCTGGCCGACCTGATCGCGGACATGTACGACACCCTGGAGGAATCCAAGGGTGTCGGCCTGGCGGCCAACCAGGTCGGCGTCGGCAAGCGGCTGTTCGTCTACGACTGCCCCGACTTCGACGCGGCGGGCCAGCAGATCCGCCGCAAGGGCGTGGTGATCAACCCGGTACTGGAGACTTCCGCGATCCCGGAGACCATGCCCGATCCCGACGACGACGAAGAAGGCTGCCTATCCGTGCCGGGCGAGCAGTTCCCGACCGGTCGCGCCGACTGGGCCAGGGTCACCGGTACCGACGAGAAGGGCGAGCCGGTCGACATCGAGGGCACCGGCTTCTTCGCCAGGATGCTCCAGCACGAGGTGGGCCACCGCGCCGGCGTCCGCTCCGGCGAGGTGCTGT
>NZ_JBHXMY010000001.1:38138-62632 GCF_042720195.1 Nocardia sp. NPDC058497
CGCTTACCGGCTGCACCACGGGCAATCAGATGACCCGATCGGACTGGGGCACACCGGGTCTGAGCTGGATCCCGGGCACCGTGCCCGATCCGTTCGGTCATGACGACTGAGATCCCTCTCGGCCGCCGCGTGGTGATGCGGTATCAGCTGCCGGAGGGTTATCCACAGCCGCTCACCGATGTGATCGGCGAGCTGGTGTCGCTGAGTCCGCCGTCGGTGCGCACCGCCGACGGTGAGCTGGTCTCGGTCGCGGCCGACCGGGTCGTCGCGCTGAAAGCGCTGGGGCCAAGGCCGATTCGCACCAGGGAGATCAGGTCGCTGGAGACCGCGGCGGCCGCCGCGTGGCCGGGCAGCAGTCACCTGTGGATCGACGGCTGGCTCGCGCGGGCGGGCAACGGCTACACCGGGCGCGCGAATTCCGCTGTGCCGCTTGGTGAATCCGGCGTGCCCGCGGTGCTGTCGATCGACACCATGCACCGGATCGCGGACTGGTACACCGCCAACGGGCTGCCGCTGCTGTTGCAGCTGCCCGATCGGCTGGCCCCGGTCCCGCCGGGCTGGAACACCTGGAGCGAGACCGTCGTCCTGGGTCTCGACATCGCGAATTTCGTGCTGCCGCAAGGCCCGCCGATGGTGCGGATCGCCGCCGAACCCGACGACGGCTGGCTGGCGGTGCACCGCTACCGCGGCGAGATCCCGCTCGATCCCGCCGTGCGCGCACCGGACCGGACCGTACTCACCTCGGTCCTGGACGGCGCGCTCGGCTTCGCCTCGCTCGGCATGCCGGAGCCGCTGGCCATCGGCCGCGGCGCGGTGACCACCGCGCCCGACGGCAGGCGCTGGGTCGGCCTGACCTGCGTCGCCGTCGCGACCGCACATCGCCGCAACGGACTCGCCGCGCTGCTGTGCGCCGAGCTGATCCGCTGGGGCGCCGAGCAGGGAGCCACCCACGCTTACGTGCAGGTGGAAATGGGTAACTCTGCCGGACTCGCGCTGTACCGCGAGCTCGGCTTCCTCGAACACCACAGCTACCGCTACGCCGCGCCGCCCAGCGCCACGTAGGAAAGGAACGCGAACGTGCGTCTCGCCACCTGGAACGTCAACTCGGTCCGCTCCCGCGTCGATCGGGTGACCGCCTTCCTGGACCGCCACGACATCGACGTGCTGGCGATCCAGGAAACCAAGTGCCGCGACGACCAGTTCCCCTACGAGCAGTTCGACGCGGCGGGCTACGAGGTCGCCCACGTCGGGCTCAATCAGTGGAACGGTGTGGCCATCGTGTCCAGGGTCGGCCTCACCGACGTCGAGGTCGCGTTCCCGCACCAGCCCGGTTTCGACAAGAACGCGGGTGACTCGCTGATCGAGTCGCCGGTGGTCGAGGCCAGGGCGATTGGCGCGACCTGCGGCGGGGTACGGGTGTGGAGCCTGTACGTGCCCAACGGCCGCGCCCTCGCCGACCCGCACTACGCCTACAAGCTGAACTGGCTGTCGACCTTGCGTGAGCAGGCCACCGGCTGGCTGGCCGACGATCCGGCGGCGAAGATCGCCCTGGTCGGCGACTGGAATATCGCGCCGACCGACGACGACGTGTGGTCGCCGGAGTTCTTCGAAGGCAAGACCCACACCTCGGGGCCCGAGCGGGCCGCGTTCCAGAGCATGCTCGACACCGGCTTCCGCGATGTGCTGCGCCCGTTCGCGCCGGGACCCGGCGTCTACACCTACTGGGACTACACCCAGCTGCGTTTCCCCCGCAAGGAGGGCATGCGCATCGACTTCATCCTCGCCTCCCCCGCCCTCGCCGACACGGTCAAGGACGCCTCGGTCGACCGGGACGAGCGCAAGGGCAAGGGCGCCAGCGACCACGCCCCGGTCATCGCGGAGTTCACCGACTGACCCCGCCGTGAGCGGTACCGTGGATGACAGGACCATCCGGCCTGCGAGGTAGCGGGAGGTGTGCTTGTGGCGTTTTATCGGCAGCTCGGTGCTGTGCCGCCGAAGCGGCATACGCAGCATCGGGACGAGAGCGGCAACCTCTATTACGAGGAGCTGATGGGCGAGGAGGGGTTCTCCGGTGATTCCTCGCTCCTCTACCACCGTGGCCTACCGCCCGCGATCATCGACGCGACGGTGTGGGAGCTGCCCGATCAATCGCTGACGCCGAATCATCCACTGCGCCATCGGCACCTGCGTCTTCCCGATCTCTTCCCCGGCGATACACCCGCCGAGACCGACCCGGTGACCGGCCGCAGGCTGCTGCTGGGCAATGCCGACGTGCGGATCTCGTATGTGGTCGCCAAGAGCACGTCCCCGCTGTACCGCAATGCCATCGGCGACGAGCTGGTGTACGTGGAATCCGGTGCGGCCGTGGTGGAGAGCGTGTTCGGCGCGGTGCCGGTCAGACAAGGCGATCAGCTGATCATGCCGAGGGCGACCACGCATCGCTGGCTGCCCACCGGCGATGAGCCGTTGCGCGCGTACGTGATCGAGTCGTCGAGTCACATCACGCCACCCAAGCGGTACCTGTCGAAATTCGGTCAGCTGCTGGAGAATTCGCCGTATTGCGAGCGGGACCTGCACGGCCCGTCCGAACTTCTTATTGCCGAGGGCGCCGAGGTGGAGGTGCTGGTCAAGCACCGGCCCGGTGCTGAAGTGGTCGGCACCAGGATGACCTACGCCACGCACCCGTTCGATGTGGTTGGCTGGGACGGCTGCCTGTACCCGTACACCTTCAATATCGCCGACTTCGAACCGCTCACCGGCCGGGTGCATCAGCCGCCGCCGGTGCATCAGGCGTTCGAGGGCATCAACTTCGTCGTCTGCAATTTCGTGCCGCGCAAGGTGGACTATCACCCGCTGTCGATTCCCGTTCCGTACTACCACTCGAATGTGGATTCCGACGAGATCATGTTCTATTGCGGCGGAAACTACGAGGCGCGCAAGGGTTCCGGGATCACTCAGGGTTCGGTGTCGGTGCATCCCGGCGGCTACGCGCACGGCCCGCAGCCGGGCGCCTACGAGCGCAGTATCGGCGCGGAGTTCTTCGACGAGCTGGCGGTGATGGTCGATACCTTCCGGCCGCTGCAACTCGGGGAGGGCGCGCTGGCCTGCGAGGATCCCGCCTATGCCTGGACCTGGTCCGGGCGAGGGCCGGGGCTGCGATGAGCGCCCGGCTGCTGCGCGTCGAGGTGCACCCGGACTCGCTGTTCGGGCCGGAGAACATGCCCTACGGTGTCTTCGCACCGCCGGAGGGTGAGTTCCGGGTGGGGGTCAGGCTCGGCAATACCGTGCTGGATCTGGTTGTGCTGCTCGGTGATCCGATCTTCGCCCGACCGGATCTGAATGCCTTCCTCGCCGCCGGACCCGCCCGCTGGCACACGGTGCGTGAGCGCTTGCGCGAGCTCGCCGAGACCGAGCTGCCGGTCGAGGCGCTGCATCCCGTCGACGCGGTGGACCTGGCGCTGCCGGTACGGATCGGCGACTACGTCGACTTCTACGCCAGCATCGACCACGCCACGAACCTGGGCAGGCTGTTCCGCCCGGATAGTGAACCGCTGCTGCCGAATTGGCGGCATCTGCCGGTGGGGTACCACGGCCGGGCGGGCACGGTCGTCGTGTCGGAGACGCCGGTGATCCGCCCGCGGGGGCAGCGCCGCACCGATTCCGGCACACCGGAGTTCGGTCCGTCGCAGCGCCTCGATATCGAGGCGGAGCTGGGTTTCGTGGTCGGCACCGGCTCGCCGCTCGGTGTTCCGGTGGGGGTCGACGAGTTCGCCGAGCATGTCTTCGGCGTCGCCCTGGTCAACGACTGGTCGGCCCGCGACATCCAGGCCTGGGAGTACCAGCCGCTCGGCCCGTTCCTCGGCAAGTCGTTCAGCACCTCGATCTCCGCCTGGATCACCCCGCTCGCCGCACTGGCCGAGGCCCGGATTCCCCTGCCGGCGCAGTCGCCGGAGCCGCTCCCCTACCTGCGCGGCACCGACAACTACGGCCTAGACGTCGACCTGACCGTCAGCTGGAACGGCGAAGTCGTCGCGCACCCGCCCTATTCACGGATGTACTGGTCCCCCGCGCAGATGCTCGCCCACCTCACCGCCAACGGCGCCTCGATCCGCCCCGGCGACCTCTACGCCTCCGGCACCATCTCCGGGCCCGAACCCACCCAGCGCGGTTCGTTCATCGAACTGTCCTGGGGCGGAACGCAACCCGTCACCGTGAGCGGCGAATCCCGTACCTTCCTGGCCGACGGCGACGAGGTGACGATCACCGCCACCGCCCCCGGCACGGCGGGCCGCCGCATCGGCCTCGGCCAGGTCAGTGGACGAATCCTGCCCGCCCGCAACACTTGATGCCACCGGAGCTCGGGTCTGCCGCGGCCACCGTACACATCGATACCGTGACCGCATGAAATCCACCATCGCCGCCGTGGCAGGTCTCGCCCTCATCGGTCTCGTTCAGCTGCCGTTGGCGGCGCCGGCGGCAGCGGAGTGCGGGCCATATCCCGTGCCCTGCGTCGCACCTGGTTCCTCGGAGCAGATCCAGAACTTCTTCTCGCTCCTGTTCAGCGGTTCGTCCACGCCGTAACCGGCAGCAGTATCGGTCGCGGCATCCACCCTGGGGTGGAAGAGGGTACTGCACAACCTCCACCTAGAGGTGGTATCGAGCAGAATCGATGGCGGGATACGGTGACGTTCGACGTTCCCGAACAGAGAGTCCCCCGACGATGTTGACGAGAATCGCCCGCGCCGCCGTGGGCCGACCGCGCCTGGTTGTCGCAGTCGCCCTGTTGCTGATGATCCTGTGTGGCGCGATCGGCGCCACCGTGCACTCGCACATGAAATCGGGCGGATTCGTCACCGAAGATCTCGACGCGGTGCAGGCGAGCCAGTACCTGAGCGAGCACTTCCCCGGCTCCGAGCCGAACTACGTCCTGCTCGTCACCGCCGAGGACGGCGCCGATTCGCCCGCGGCGCGGGCCGCCGCCGATACCGCGATCGCCAAGCTGCGGCAAGATCCCGAGATCGTCAGCGGTGTGCAGTCGTACTGGACCACGCGCCCCGATCTGAAGCAGGCCCTGCGCAGCAAAGACGGCAAGCGGGCGCTCATCCTGGCCAGCATCGAGGGCGACGACGCCGAGCTGCCGCTGCGCGCGGGCAAGCTCAGCGAGGAAGTACAGGTCGCGGGCGGGCCGGTGACCATCGAGGCGGGCGGTCTGGCCGCGTCGTTCTCCGATATCAACACCCAGATCAGCAAGGATCTGGTGATCGCCGAGGCCGTCGCGATCCCGGTGACCGGTCTGCTGCTGGCGCTGGTGTTCGGCAGCGTCGTCGCCGCGGCGCTGCCCATCGCGATCGGCCTGTTCGCCATCGCGGCGGCGCTGGGCATCCTGCGGGTGCTGACCGCGGTCACCGATGTGTCGATCTTCGCGCTGAACATGACCACCGCGCTCGGCCTCGCGCTGGCGATCGACGACATCCTGTTCATCGTCAGCCGGTATCGCGAGGAGCTCACCGCGGGCGCCACGCCCACCGACGCGGTGATCCGGTCGATCCGCACCGCGGGCCGGACGGTGGTCTACTCGGCGCTGGTCGTCGCGCTGTCGCTGTCGGCGCTGCTGGTGTTCCCGCAGTACTTCTTCAAATCGTTCGCCTACGCGGGTATCGCGGTCGTCGCGGCCGCCACCGCCGCGGCCGTGATCGTGCTGCCCGCGCTGCTCATCCTGGTCGGCGACCGGATCGACGCGGTCGACCTGCGCGCTCCGTTGCGCAAGCTGTTCCGGCTGGCGCCGCGCGCGGAGAAGCAGCCGCAGCGGACGTTCTGGTACCGCCTGGTCACCGCCGTGATGAAGCGGCCGATGCCGATCGCGCTGGCGACCACCGCGTTCCTGCTGCTGCTCGGCTCGCCGTTCCTGGGCGTCCAGTTCGGCTACCCCGACGATCGCTCGCTGCCCACCGGGGTGGCCAGTCGCGAGGTCGGTGACGTGTTGCGCACCGAGTTCGACGCCGACATGGCGTCGAGCGCGACCATCGTGCTGCCCGAGTTCCGTGGCACCCCCGCCGACCTGGACGCCTACGCCCGCGAGCTGTCCACGGTGCCCCATGTGCCCGCCGTCCTCAGCAGCTCGGCCGTCTACCGCAACGGGCTGCGGGTGGCCGCCGGTGTTCCCGAGATGTCGGACCCGTCGGCGGGCGCGTACCTGTCGGTCGCGACCACGCTCGACCCGTACTCCGACGCGGGCCGCACCCAGCTCGACGCGGTGCGCGCCGTCCCCGCTCCATCCGATGCCCTGGTCACCGGCCCGGCCGCCCTCAACCAGGACTCGGTCACCGCGATCACCGGCAAACTGCCGCTGGCGGGCGCGCTGATCGCGCTCACCACCCTGGTGCTGCTGTTCCTGTTCACCGGCAGTGTGGTGCTGCCGGTGAAGGCGCTGGCGCTGAACATTCTGTCGCTGGCGGCGACGTTCGGCGCGATGGTGTGGATCTTCCAGGAGGGGAACCTGTCGGGGCTGCTCGGCTTCACCTCCACCGGCACGCTCAACCTGGCCATGCCCATCCTCATGTTCAGCCTGGCCTTCGGCGCCTCCATGGACTACGAGGTGTTCCTGCTCTCCCGGATCCGGGAGGAATGGCTGGCCGGGCCCAAGACGACCGAGGGCAATACCGAGGCCGTCGCCATGGGCGTTGCCCGCACCGGCCGCATCTTCACCGCCGCGGCGCTGCTGATGAGCATCGTGTTCCTCGGCGTGGCGACCTCCGGCGTGTCGATGATGAAGCTGTTCGGCCTCGGCTGCGCGCTGGCCGTGATCAGCGACGCCACCGTCATCCGCGGGCTGCTCGCGCCGGCGCTGATGCGGATGATGGGCACCTGGAACTGGTGGGCGCCCAAGCCACTGGTCAAGCTGCACAACAGGTTCGGCCTGCACGAGGCGGACGAGCCCGAGCCCGCCAAGGTCGAGCGGCCCGTACCCGCACCGGCCTCCGCCTGAGCTGTTCGCGGCCTGTACCGGACTTCCCGGGCGGGTCGCGAACCACGGCGGGTATCGTCGGCCTCGAAAATTTCACACGCCAACGGGGGCTCGCACCAGCGGGCTGAGAGGACGGCTAGCCCAGTTCATGGGGCGCTCAGGGCCGTCGACCGTTTGAACCTGACCGGGTAATGCCGGCGTAGGGAGGAAACAGCATGGGCACAGCCACGCCTTCGAACGGGAGCACCGCTCCGGTCGACACCGTCACCACCGGGCCGATCCAGGGCAGCGTCAAGCACTACCAAGAGGTCGACGGCCTGCGCATTCCGGTGCGCCGGATCAACCTCACCAACGGCGACAATTTCGATGTCTTCGACACCTCCGGCCCGTACACCGACGACAACGCGGTGATCGACCTCGAGGCCGGTCTGCCGAAGCTGCGCGACGAGTGGGACTCCCCCGCCGTCGACGGCCCGCCCACCCAGCTCGCCTGGGCGCGCCAGGGCAAAATCACCTCGGAGATGCGCTTCATCGCCGCGCGCGAGGGTGTCTCGCCGGAGCTGGTGCGGGACGAGGTCGCCGCCGGTCGCGCGGTGATCCCGGCCAACCACAAGCACCCGGAGCTGGAGCCGACCATCATCGGCAAGAAGTTCCTGGTCAAGATCAACGCGAACATCGGCAACTCGGCGGTGTCGTCGTCGATCGCCGAAGAGGTCGAGAAGATGGTGTGGGCCTCGCGCTGGGGCGCCGACACCATCATGGACCTGTCGACCGGCAAGAACATCCACGAGACCCGCGAGTGGATCCTGCGCAACTCCCCCGTCCCGATCGGCACCGTGCCGATCTACCAGGCGCTGGAGAAGGTGAACGGTGATCCCACCAAGCTCACCTGGGAGATGTACCGCGACACCGTGATCGAGCAGTGCGAGCAGGGTGTGGACTACATGACCGTGCACGCGGGCGTGCTGCTGCGCTACATCCCGCTGACCGCCAAGCGCGTCACGGGCATCGTCTCGCGCGGTGGTTCGATCATGGCCGCGTGGTGTCTGGCCCACCACCAGGAATCGTTCCTGTACACGCACTTCCGTGAACTCTGCGAGATCCTGGCGAAGTACGACGTTACGTTCTCCCTGGGCGACGGCCTGCGTCCCGGCTCGATCGCCGACGCCAACGACGAGGCCCAGTTCGCCGAGCTGCGCACCCTCGGCGAGCTCACCAAGATCGCGAAATCCTATGGCGTGCAGGTGATGATCGAAGGCCCCGGCCACGTGCCGATGCACAAGATCGTCGAGAACGTCAAGCTCGAGGAAGAGCTCTGCGAAGAGGCCCCGTTCTACACCCTTGGCCCGCTCGCCACCGATATCGCGCCCGCCTACGACCACATCACCTCGGCCATCGGCGCCGCGATCATCGCCCAGGCCGGTACCGCGATGCTCTGCTACGTCACCCCCAAGGAGCACCTCGGCCTGCCCAACCGCGACGACGTCAAGGTCGGCGTGATCACCTACAAGATCGCCGCCCACGCCGCCGACCTCGCCAAGGGCCACCCGCACGCCCAGGACCGCGACAACGAATTGTCCAAGGCCCGTTTCGAATTCCGCTGGCACGACCAGTTCGCGCTCTCGCTCGACCCGGACACCGCCCGCGAATACCACGACGAGACCCTGCCCGCCGAGCCCGCCAAGACCGCGCACTTCTGCTCCATGTGCGGCCCGAAGTTCTGCTCCATGCGCATCTCCGCCGACGTGCGCGAATACGCCGAGAAGCAGGGCCTCACCGACGTCGCCGCCATCGAGGCGGGCATGGCCGAGAAGTCGGCCGAGTTCGCCGACCACGGCAGCCAGGTGTACCTGCCGGTCGTCTCCTGACCGAACGGAGCCGAGCCCCCGAAGTCCACCCCTGGATTTCGGGGGCTTTCCCTACTCCGGGCGGTCAGTAGGGTGCTGGCATGTCCGCTCGCACGAAACGCATCGTCGCCGGGACCGTCGCTGCCGCCGCCCTGTCTCTCGCCGCACCGCTCGGCACCGCTGCGGCGGCCTCGCCGCTGCCGGTCGCCGATTCCGGTTCGTCGTCCCTCGGCTGCACGTCGACCGATATCAATCCCTGCCCCATCCGCCCCCTGCTCGACTTGCTCACCTTGGTGACCACCGGCTCCGCCTAGCTTCACGGCGGGGTCCACCCGAGGCGCGGCCGCCTGTGCGCGGATCACCGAGCTGGAAATGGCCGTCCTCGCCCGCGTCGGCCGTGGGCTACACCGTCGGCTGACCCCGATCATTGGTCGGGGTAACGTCGGCCGGGTGGCCGACGCCTTCTATCTCCCCGACTCCGCGGACCCGAACCGGTACATCTCGACCGAGCTGACCCGCGGTCCGTGGTCGCCGGATGCTCAGCACGCGGGCCCGCCCTCGGCGCTGCTCGGGCATGTGATCGAGCGGTGTGCGCCGCGGGAGGGGTTCCAGGTCGGGCGGGTCGCGGTGGAGATCCTCGGGCCCGTGCCGCTGGCGCCGTTGACGGCGCGGGCCGAGGTGGTGCGGTCGGGGCGGAGCGTGGAGCTGATCCAGGCGACGTTGTCGTCGGAGCGTGGGCCGGTGATGCAGGCCAACGCGTGGCGGCTCAAGCGCAGTGAGCCCGCGCTCGATCTGCCGGTCGAATTCCTGCCGAGCGGTACGCGTCCGCTGCCGACGGCGACGGAACCCGAGGTGTTCCCTTCCGATCAGCAGATCGGTTTCCACACCGGGATCGAATACCGGTTCGCCTCCGGCTCTTTCGGGAGGCCGGGGCCCGCGGTCTGCTGGATCCGGCTGAAGTATCCGATCGTCGCGGGCACCACACCGAGCCCCCTGGAGCGGACGCTGGCCGCCGCCGACTCGGGCAACGGGGTGAGCTCGGTGCTCGATTGGTCGAAGTACCTGTTCATCAATACCGACCTCACCGTCACCCTGCATCGGCAGCCGGTCGGCGAGTGGGTGTGCCTGGACGCGGTGACCCACCCGCAGCCGCACGGCATCGGTCTCGCCGAATCCGCGTTGTTCGACGAGACCGGGCCGATCGGCCGCAGCACTCAGACGCTGCTCATCGCACCGCGCGGCTGATCAGCGCAGGGCGTCCAGGTTCACGAGGTCGGCATTGCCGTGCTTACGCAGTTCCGACTCGCCGGTGCTGGTGCGCCGGAATGGATCACCCTCCCCGGTGGTGAGCAGGCCGCGCAGGCTCGTGGTGATGTAGGCGCCCCACGCGTTGGAGCACACCTCGTAGCATTCGCCCGCCGGCACCAAACCCTCATGGGTGAAACGGACTTCGGTGCCGTCCGCGGTTTCGGTGATGTCGAAGACGACGTCGGTGTCGTCCCACTCGGTGGTGTCCTCGACGAACGCGAGGTGCGAGTCGGTCACGTGCCAGACCAGGCGGCGGCCGGGGACGGATTCGGTGGTCGTCATCGTGCAGCGATGGATGCCGGGCACCTCGAACAGGTAGCTGTCACCGACCGAACCGGTGGTGCCCTCGATGGTCTCCGACCACCAGCCCCAGACGTCGTTGATCGCGGCGAATACCTCGTCGGGTGTCTTGTCCACGGTGATAGTGGCGGTGAAATCGTTGTCGCTCATTGCTTTTCCTTCCGGCTCAGCCGTCCAGATGTCGACGGAGCGCGTCGAGTGGACCGTCCCAGTCGCGGGCCAGGGCGGCCAGAAATTGTTGTGCCACGTGCATCGGCGCGGAGTCGAGGCGGTAGCGCACGCGCCGCCGCTCGCCCGGTTCCGCGATCACCAAGCCCGCATCGGCAAGCAAGGCAAGGTGTTTCGCGATCGCCTGGCGCGTGATCGGCAGGCGATCGGCGAGGTCGGTCGCGGTGGACGGTCCCTGTGCGGCGAGTGCGGCCAGCACCGACCGCCTGCTCGGATCGGCCAGCGCGACGAAGACCCGTTCGGCGGTGGCCTCGAGCTCAGGCCGCATCGAGGTACTCGACGAGCTCACCCAGCTCGCTCTTCCAGCCACCGACATTGCCCTCGAACGCCTCCTTGTGGAGGTCATCGGGCAGCTGGGCGAACCCGGTCTCGACGACGGTCAGCCGGGTGCCCGCCCCGACCGGCTCGAGGGTGAACTCGACATAGGTGCGGCGCGGGTCGTCATCGGGCAGGCCGTTGATCGGCCAGGTGTAGCCGAACACGGTCGGCTCCTCGACCCGCTCCACCCGCATGTCCGCCGCGAACCCCTCGTTCCAGGTCATCCGCATATCCCCACCGGGCCGCAGGTCGATCTCCGCGGTATTGCCGAACCAGCTCGCCAGCCCTTCGGCGGTGGTGATCGCCGCCCACACCTTGGCTGGCGGATGCGCGAGCTCGACAGTCCGCACGATCTGATCAGGAAATCCCATGATGCCTCCCTTTATAGCAACTGAGTGGTTGCAACCCAGGTTATTGCAACCACAAGGTTGCGTCAATGGATGGCCCGGCCTAATCGTGCAATCAACCCCCATCCAGTCAGTTTTCTGACTGGATAACCTCGAATTGCACGATTACGCCAGTCCTCGCCCGAATCGCCGACGGCGGACAACGCGTTCGACCTCGTCCACACACTCATCGAGATTGCGCAGGACATCGTGGGCCGAGTACCGCAGCACGAACCAGCCATTGATCACCAGCCAGTTCTGTCTACGGCGGTCACGGCAGAAGGTCACGCGGTCGCTGTGGAACTCCCAGCCATCGATCTCGACGACGGTCCGGCTGCGGACGTCGACGAAGTCGCCGAAGAACGGACCGACAGGCTCGTTCGCCAGCAGGTGCAGGTTCCGGCGGGCGAGTGCGCGGGCGAACAACCGCTCGGGCTCCGACATCGGCCGTAGTGCCGCCTGCCGCAGCTGTTTCCGCAGGGCCGCCACGCCGGGCCGACCGGTTTCGCACAGGCTCGACAACTCGTGCGGGTCAACCGTGCGGAGCAGCTGTTCATCGATCAAGCGGTCGGCTTCGGCTGCAGGCAGGACGGTCAGACAGTCGAGCACCGTGTGCGCCGCTGTTGTCATCGGCAGCTCGGCGGCGTGGTCGACCGCGTCGGCGGGCAGGTCGCGTCGATACAGCCGCAGCCAGGGCGGCGTCTTGCGGTAGCGCGAAGAGGGTACGGTCGCTTCGAACAACTCCGGTTCGGGCAGCATCGCCCGCAACCACGCCGCGGTTCGGTGACTGAGACACGCGTCGGGCAGCCATTCGATGATCGCTGCGCAGCGCGCGAATGCCGTCGGTTCACCCACGCAGAAGACCCCCGGTAGCAATCTCGAGTAGACACCCCGCCTGCACCGGTCACCGATCGTGCTCGAAGCAACACCCTCCGCGGCCAACTGCGCCCGGGTGACGACTCTGTCCATGGCGGAAATTCTGCGTGCCCGGCGGGTGCGGAACCCCCGCAAAAGGTGGGGCCTGTGGATAGTTTGCGGCCTGTGGATCAACCGGCGTAAACGTGCAAACCGACGCTCGGGAGTCAGTTTTCTGACTGAGCGGCGGCAGATTGCACGTTCAGGCCGGATCGGTGGCCACCGGTGACGCGAAAGCCTTTGGGCACCAGCCAGACCGTGACGGCGGTGACGACTCCGACTACCGCGGCGGAGAGGTAAGCGGTGGTGGTGAGGGCGGTGTCGAAGGCGTGGCTCGCGGTGTCTACCAGCTGGGTGCGGGCCGGTTCGGGGAGTCCGGAGCGAGCGCGGCGGCGCAGTGAACTGTCAGCGTGCGGGGAGCACCGCATCGATAAGGGTTTGCGCGGCCCGGCCTGTGCGTGCCGTGTCCCCGGTGATCACGCGGTCCTGGATGATGCCGCGCAGCGCGGAGACGAGCAGCGTCGCCACCACCTCAGGGTCCTCGGCCAGGCGGGTGCGGCGCAGCGCGGCGGCGAGTTCGGTGATGAAGGTGGCGATGGCGGCGTTCGCGTAGTCCTGATACGGCGAATCGGGGGCGCACGCGGCGCCGAGCACCTGCAAGAGCACCCGCACGCTGTCGGCCCCGGCGCCCCCGGAGTTCAGGTCGAAGAAGCCGGTGAGCCGGGCGCGCAACTGGGCGGGCTCAGTGATGTCGGCGAACACCGCCGCCAGGTCGGGCCGCTGCGTCGTCAGTGCCTGGACCAGCAGTTTCTCTTTGGTCTCGAAGTAGTAGATGAGCATGCGCGAGCTGGTGCCGAGGGCGGCGGCCAGCGGGCGCAGCGACAGCTCGGCCAGGCCGTGCGCGGCGATGTACGCCACGACGCCGGCCAGTAGTTCAGCGCGTTTGCGGTGGTCGAGGGGACGGGCCATAGGTTGACTGTAGCGACCGCTACAGGTATTCATGTCAGCGTGACTGTACCGATCGCTTCAGAAACTCGGGACGGCGTGGTCGTGACCGCCTACGCGGCGACCACCTCGCTGGCCGACACCATGGACGAGACCTGGTCCCGGCTGCTGCGCGGCGACAGCGGCATCCGGCAGCTGCCCGCGGCGCTGCTCGCCGAGCACGACCTCCCGGTACGGATCGGCGGCCCGCTCACCACCTCGCCGGACACCCGGCTCACCCGGATCGAACAGCGCAGGCACTCCTACGTGGAGCGGCTGGCGCTGGTGCTCGGCCGGCACGTGTGGCAGGCCGCTGGCGCTCCCGAGGTCGAGGGCGAGCGGCTCGCCGTCGCGGTGGGAACCGGGCTCGGCGGCGGTGACGCGCTGATCGATGCCGTCGACGCGATGCGGTCGGGCGGCTACCGCAAGGTCTCGCCGCTGGCGGTCCCGATGGTGATGCCCAACGGTCCCGCCGCGACCATCGGCCTCGAGCTCGGCGCTCAGGCAGGTGTTTTCGCGCCCGTGTCGGCGTGTTCGTCCGGTTCGGAGGCGATCGCGCACGCCTGGCGGTTGATCGCCACCGGCGAGGCCGACGTGGTGGTGGCAGGCGGGGTCGAGGGCCACATTCACGCGGTGCCGATCGCCGGGTTCGCCATGATGCGGGCGATGAGCACCCGCAACGACGAACCCGCCCGTGCCTCACGGCCGTTCGATCGCGACCGCGACGGTTTCGTCTTCGGCGAGGCGGGCGCGCTGATGGTGCTCGAATCCGAGCGCCATGCCAGGGCGCGGGGCGCCGAGATCCACGCCCGCGTGCTCGGGGCGGGCATCACCTCCGACGCCTATCACATCGTCGCCTCCGATCCGGCCGGCGTCGGCGCGGCCCGCGCGATGCGCAAAGCCGTTCGGACAGCGGGACTTCGGGAGTCCGACATCGACCACGTGAACGCACATGCCACCTCCACTCCGATCGGCGACGCCTCCGAAGCCGCGGCCATCACCGCGGTGACACCCACCGCCTCGGTCTACGCGCCGAAATCGGCGCTCGGCCATTCCATCGGCGCCGTCGGCGCGCTGGAGTCGGTCATCACAGTGCTGAGTCTGCGCGAACAGGTCGTACCGCCGACTCTCAACTACGACAACGCCGACCCGGCGATCGACCTGGATGTCGTCGCCGGGTCCGCGCGGCGGCAGCGGATCGGCTACGCGCTCAACAACTCGTTCGGCTTCGGCGGCCACAATGTGGCCTTGGCCTTCGGCCGGGCCTGAGTCAGGCCTATATCGAACCGGTCTACTTGGCTCCCGCCGACGGCTACACCGCGCTCACCCGCGGCGACGACGACGCCTGGGACCCCGACACCGCCATCGCGAGCCTGGGCGACGGTACAGCGGGGTCCGTCGCTCGCCGGTTTCGGTGTGGCTCGCCAACAGCATTCGTTCATGGCGCCCGCCGGGACCGGTCCCCCGGCGGGGTTCGGATCAGCTCGAGGATTACCCGGCTCGGCTGGAGATCTGCTGCACGGCCCAGCCGTTGCCGTCGGGATCGCTGAAGAAGACGAAGCCGACATTGTCGAGGGGATGCGGTGTCGGCGACGGGTTCTGCCCCAGCGATCGCACGTCGGTGACCTCGACGCCACGCGCCACCAATTCGGCGTGCGCCTGCTGGATATCGGGCACCACCAGCTGCAAACCCTTCAGCGACCCGGGCGGCATCTCGGGCACCGCGCCCTTGCCGATGACGATCGAGCAGCCGGAGCCGGGCGGGGTGAGTTGCACGATGCGCACGTCGTCGGAGATCACCGTGTCATGGTCGACGACGAAGCCCAGCTGATTCGCGTAGAAATCCTTGGCCCGATCGATATCGGAGACCGGGACGATCACCACTTCCAAGGTCCAGTTCACGACGTGCCTCCTGCGGTGTCGGATGGTCGCGCCAAGTCTGCCACCAGCCCCGCCACATCACGGCCGAACGACCCGCGCGCTCATGGCCTTCGCTCCCATCTCCAGGCAAATTCGCCCTCGGCGGGTGGCGGGCCGGGTAGCTCACCCTCGGCCGTCATTCCATCGATCAACAGGGCCAGCACCCGCTGCCGCAGCTCGGCCGTCCGCACCGGGTCAGGCATCGTGACCGCGGCGCAGGCTTCCAGTAGCAGTCCGACGTCCTGCGCGTCGAAATCGGCTCGCAGGCGTCCGCTCGCGTGGGCCCGGCGTACCAGCTCCGCGGCCGCCTCGCCCGAATGCGTCACGTCGGGCAGCATCGACTCGTCGGGGGTGAAGGTGCCGGCGAGCTTCACCGTCAGCGAGTGGACGTCGGCCTCGACCACCCGTTCCAGGAAGCCGACGAATCCGCGCCAGCCATCCGAATCCTCCAGCGCCGCATCGGCTTCGGCATTGAACCGGCGTAGCCCCTCGTGGCACAGCGTGCGCAGCAGCACCTCCTTGCTCGGGTAACGCCGGTAGAGCGCGCTGATCCCGACGCCCGCTCGTTCCGCGACGGCCGCGATCGGCGCGGTCGGATCGTCGAGGAAGACGGCGCGGGCGGCGTCGAGGATCAGCCCGTCGTTGCGCGCGGCTTGCGCCTTGCGGCCGGGTAAGCGGGGCTGAGCTGCGGTTTCGGTCTGCTTCGGCATGAATATCAGCCTACCACTTGAAACGGAATGATCCGTTCTGTTACGTTTGGAACAGAGCGAAACATTCCGTTTCATCAGAAGGAGTCGGCATGACCACCACGGCCACCATCACCCCCTTCCGCATCGATGTCCCCCAGGCCCGTCTCGACGACCTCGCCGCCCGCCTGCGCGGCGCGCTGTACCCGGACGAGCTGCCCGGCGTCGGCGACTCCTACGGCGTCCCGGCCGATCGCGTCCGCTCCCTCGCCCAGTACTGGCTCGAGCAGTTCGACTGGCGCGCACTGGAATCCGAGCTGAACGCGTACCCGCAGTTCACCACCGAGATCGAGGGTGAGGACATCCACTTCCTGCACATCCGCTCCTCGCGTCCCGACGCGACGCCGGTGATCCTGACCCACGGCTGGCCCGGCTCGATCCTGGAATACGTCGACGTCATCGCGCCGCTCACCGAGCCGGAATCGGCCGAGGATCCCGCCTTCCACCTGGTCATCCCGTCGCTGCCCGGCTTCGGTTTCTCCGGCCCGACCCGCAGCACCGGCTGGAACCGCTACCGCACCGCCCGCGCCTGGGCGGAACTGATGGCGCGCCTCGGCTACGAGCGCTACGGCGCCATCGGCAACGACGGCGGCTCGATGGTCTCCCCCGAGCTCGGCCGGATCGCGCCGGAGCAGGTGATCGGCGTGCACGTCACCCAGCTGTTCTCGTTCCCGTCCGGCGACCCGGCCGAGTTCGAGGGCCTTTCCGAGGCGGATATGGCCGCGCTGCAGCACCTTCAGTGGTTCCACGCGAACAAGATGGCCTTCAACACCCTGCACAGCCAGCAGCCCCAGACCCTGGCCTACGCCCTCGCCGACTCCCCGATCGGCCTGCTCGGCTGGAACGCCCAGCTGTTCGGCGAGTCGATCGACCCGCGGTTCGTGATCGCGAACGTGGCGCTGTACTGGCTCACCGGGACCGCGGGCTCCTCGCTGCGGTTCTACTACGAGGACGCGCACGCCACCGAGTACCCGACCGAGCCGACCGTCGTGCCGACCGGGCTGGCGATGTTCGCGGGCGATTTCCAGTCGATCCGCCGGTTCGCCGAGCGCGACCACAGCAACATCGTGAGCTGGAATTCCTACGACACCGCCGCGGCATCCGGCGGCGCGAACGACGCGGCCGGGCACTATGCCGCGCATGAGGCACCCGAGGTGCTGGTCGGCGATATCCGCCGGTTCTTCGCCGGCCTCGCCTGATTCGGCTTCGGTGCCGCGGCCCACGCTCCCCTCATCGGTGCGTGGGTCGCGACCCCTTCGAATCATGCACCAGCACAGTGTGATATGCGCCCCAATGGCGGCAATCAGTGGTGCTCGTGCAGGTCACCCCAGGCCGGGAAGGGATCAGCGTAGCCGGTCCACCCCGCCGGACCCGCCGCGAACTCCGCGTCGGTGAGCAGCGCGGCATCGAGTTCGCGCCGGACACCGGCCTTGTCGAGGCGCACCCCGATGAAGACGATCTCCTGTCCCGCGGGAACTTCGAGCGACGACCACCACGCTCCCGGCTCGAAGGTCAGATTCGGACCGGCCTGCGACCAGATCGCGGCGAGCCCGGGACGACTCGCGATCCAGCAGAATCCCTTGCTGCGCAACATCCCCCGCAACCCGGACAGCGCATCGCCGAGCCGCTCGGGATGGAACGGGCGGTCGGCGGTGTAGGTGAGGCTGCTGATCCCGTACTCCTCGGTTTCGGGAGTGTGGCCGCCCGCCAGCTCCTCGGCCCAGCCCTCGGCCTCGGCGGCCACCACCGGGTTGTAGCGGCCGGTGCCGAGCACCTCGTCCAGCGCGACGACGCCCTTCTCGGTGCGCAGGATATGCGCACGCGGATTGAGCCGCCGCACCGTCGCCTCCACGGTGGCCGCGGCGTTCGCGCTCACCAGGTCGATCTTGTTGATCAGCAGCACGTCGGCGAACTCCACCTGGTCGACCAGCAGATCCGCGATGGTGCGCGAATCGCCCTCGCCCGCTTCGAGTTCCCGCTCGGCCAGCGCCTGGCCCTTGACCAGCTCGGCCAGGAAGGTCGAGGCGTCGACCACGGTCACCATGGTGTCGAGGCGGGCGAGGTCGCCGAGGCGGAAGCCGTCCTCGAACTCCCAGTCGAAGGTCGCGGCCACCGGCATGGGCTCGGAGATGCCGGTCGACTCGATTACCAGCTGGTCGAACCGCCCCTCGCGGGCGAGCCGGGCGACCGCCTCGATCAGGTCCTCGCGCAGCGTGCAGCAGATGCAGCCGTTGGTCAGCTCGACCAGTTTCTCCTCGGTGCGGTCGAGCTGACCCTGGCCGGCGACGAGCGCGGCGTCGATATTGACCTCGCTCATGTCGTTGACGATGACCGCGACCCGGCGGCCGTCCCGGTTGGCGAGGATGTGGTTGAGCAGCGTGGTCTTGCCGGCGCCGAGGAAGCCGGACAGGACGGTGACGGGCAGATGTGCGGTGGCGGCGGAGTTGGTCACCAGTTAATGATAATGGTTTTCATTTGCTGTTTGTAGGTGGGGTCTCGGAACCGGACGGCCGGTCGTAGGGTTGGGGCGTGAAGATGCTGCCGCTGACCCCCGATGGCCAGACCCCCGTCCGCGCGCTCACCATCGCGGGCACCGATTCCGGTGGCGGCGCGGGCATCCAGGCCGATTCGCGGACCATGGCGCTGTGCGGCGTGCACGCCTGTGTCGCGGTGGCGGCGGTGACCGTGCAGAACACGGTGGGCGTCAGCGGATTTCACGAGATCCCGCCGCAGATCGTGGCCGACCAGGTGCGGGTGGTCGTCCGCGATATCGGGATCGGGGCGGCCAAGACCGGCATGCTGGCTTCCACCGCGATCATCGAGGCTGTCGCCGAGGTGTGCCGCGAGGTCGGGATCGGGCGCGATGCCGCTGTTCCCCTGGTCGTCGACCCGGTCGCCGCGTCGATGCACGGCGATCCGCTGCTGCACGCCGAGGCGCTGGACGCAGTGCGCAATACGCTCATCCCGCTGGCGACGGTGGTCACCCCGAATCTCGACGAGGTTCGCCTGATCACCGGCATCGAAGTCGTCGACGACGCCACCGCCCGCAAGGCCGCCGAGGCACTGCACGCGCTGGGCGCGCAGTGGGCGATCGTGAAGGGCGGGCACCTGCGCGCCTCGGAGTCCAGCACCGATCTGCTCTACGACGGCGACACCTTCCGCGAGTTCACCGCGCCGCGCATTGCCACCGGCAACGATCACGGCGGCGGCGACACCCTCGCCGCCGCCATCGCCAGCGCGCTGGCCAACGGGTATTCGGTTCCCGACGCGGTCGCCTTCGCCAAGGAGTGGACCTATCGCTGCCTGGCCGCTTCGTATGATCTCGGCGCAGGCCACGGGCCGGTTTCGCCGCTGTGGCGGTTGCACACCGACGCCTAGCGTCGCGTCGCGAACTTGTCGGTGGGCGGGTTCATACTGAATTCGCCGCACCCCCACCGGTTCCAACGACGTAGCCGGCGAGAACAACGGAGTTCGTGCCGGGCGCGGTGGGAAGCGTTCAGTCGACGACGAATGCGTCGCGCAGCGGCTTGGACGGGTCGATCCTGACCCCGCTGAAGCGGGCGTGCGCCTGTGCCAGCGCCGAGATGCTCTCGGCCAGATACTCGACGAATCGCTCGACCGGCATTGCCGAGACTTCGCGCTGATTCGCACCGAGCCACCAGTCCGTGGCCGAGGCCACCGCACCGAAAATCGAATAGTTCACCAGTTCGATCCCGGCCACGTCGATCGATTCGGTCGGCAGCAGGCCGGCGAAGAATTCGGCAGCGCGCCGCGCGGACTGCCTGGCGGCGACCAAGGCCCGTTCCGTTTCCTTGGCCTGCTGGCTGAAATGGCTGTGCAGCATGAACCGGAAGACGTTCGGGTGTTCCGAGACCACCGCCACGTATTCGGCGGCGGCGCGACGGACCAGGTCGGCGACGGAATCGTCGGTGAGATCCACCCCGCTGAGCATGCGCTCCCAGAGCATGTCGCGGACCCGGTCGACGATCGCGTTGTAGAGGTCGGTCTTGTCCTCGAAATGGCGGTAGAGCTTCGGCTTGGCCGCGCCGGCTTCCTTGGCGATATCGCCCATGCTCACATCGGGGCCGACCCGATCCAGGGCACGGAAAGCGGCGTCGACGAATTCGATGCGCACCTGCACCCGGTGTTCACGCCACCGCTCGGTCCGCGCATCGACACGACGGCCCGGCATCTCGTCTGCCTTCCGGTAACCCCGCGTCACGGGCAGAAGCCTATTGGGGCGGTCGGCCTCAGGTCTCCGCGGGGCAGTGTTTGCCAGACCGGCAATTTTCCTTGCTGGTTTTCGGCGGGGCACTGCACTATCGAATAGATTCCGCACCCCCGATCGAGGAGCCTCGATGACCGAACGACTGACCGCCGCGAGTACATCGGTAACTCACCGGGTACGGGCAATCTCGCACCCATCCGAACAGCAAGCCGCCAACGCTGCACGGGAGGCACACGAGTCTGGCCTGAATTCCCGGGGAGGCGGAACAGCCGCCGAACAGTTCTGGGAGGATTTTTACCGGGAACGCGAGCAGATCTGGACCGGCAACGCGAACAAGACCCTGGTCCGCGAGGTCAGCGGCCTGCCCGCCGGTACCGCGCTCGACCTCGGATGCGGTGAGGGTGGCGACGCGATCTGGCTGGCACAGCAGGGGTGGCAGGTGACCGCGGTGGACATCTCGACGACCGCGATGGAGCGTGGTGCTCAGCACGCGGCCGCCGCGGGCGTGCAGATCACCTGGGCCCGCCACGACCTGCACGCGGACTTTCCCGCGGGCAGCTTCGACCTGGTCTCCGCACAGTTCCTGCACTCGCCGGTCGAGCAACCCGACGAGCGCGCGACCATCCTGCGCAAGGCGGCGGCCGCCGTCGCGCCCGGTGGCGTGCTGGTGATCGGCGGGCACGCGGGCTGGCCGAGCTGGGTGACAACGCCCCCGCACGACCACATCGCGTTCCCGACCATCGAGCAGGTGCTCGAGCAGTTGGCGCTCGGGCCCGAGTGGCAGGTGGAGACGGCCGAGCTCGTCTACAGCCCGTCGACCAGTCCGGATGGGGTGGAAGGCGAGCGCGCCGACAGCGTGCTGCGCCTGCGCCGCGGCTGACGCGAAAATGGTCAGCGGCCCCGGCTACCCTCGGTGCCCGCTTCGGCTTTCGGCACCGCGTCGCCGTTGCTGCGTCGCGACAGCACGTAGAGAACCCACATGACGATCGGCAGGAGGATGTCGGTCCACAGCGGGATCCCGATGTCGGCCGCCGGGCGGCCGGGCTGGCGTCGGATCTGCACGAACGCGCCGACGAGGGCGACCAGCACCGCGATGATCGTGGGCATCGCCAGAGCCTCCATGCGTCCAGCCGAGCACTGTTCCAGCATGTCGTCGAGCCTTCCGCAGTTTAGCTGGCTCGGCGGCTTCCGCCGATCCCCAGCAACCTCCCAGCTCGGTCCCAGCCCGGTGGCAGCGCCGCCGCCGAGGGTGGTGCCATGACCCAGACCGAGGCCGAGCCACAGACCACGCAGAGCACCCGCGCGCCGGTGCTCGACGTGGTGATTCCCGTCTACAACGAAGAAACCGATCTAGGGGTGTGCGTGCGCAGGCTGCACGCCTACCTGCGCGCGGGATTCCCGTTCACCGCCCGGATCACGATCGCCGACAACGCCAGCACCGATGCCACCCTGGCGGTGGCGCAGCTGCTGGCGACCGAACTCGACGGCGTCCGGGTCCTGCACCTGGACGCCAAGGGCCGCGGTCGGGCGCTGCGCACCGCGTGGACCGGGTCGGACGCAACGGTGGTGGCGTATATGGACGTCGACCTGTCGACCGATCTGGACGCGTTGCTGCCGCTGGTCGCGCCGCTGGTGTCCGGGCATTCCGATCTCGCGATCGGCACCCGGCTCGACGCGGCGGCCAGGGTGGTGCGCGGACCCAAGCGCGAGATCATCTCCCGCTGCTACAACCTGCTGCTGAAAACCACACTGCGCGCGCACTTCTCCGACGCGCAGTGCGGTTTCAAGGCCGTGCGCACCGAGGTCGCCCGTGAGCTGCTGCCGCTGGTACGCGACGGCGAATGGTTCTTCGACACCGAACTGCTCGTCCTCGCCGAGCGCGCGGGACTGCGCATCCACGAGGTGCCCGTCGACTGGATCGACGACCCCGACAGCCGGGTCGACATCATCGACACCGCCCGCAAGGACCTGCGCGGCATCTGGCGGCTGACCAGAGCGCTGACCGCCGGCGCGCTGCCGCTGGACGAACTACGCGCCGCCATCGGCCGGGAACCGCTGGTGGCCGGGGTGCCGCTCGGGATGGTCGGCCAGCTGGTGCGATTCGCGATCGTCGGCGTGAGCTCGACGCTGGCCTACATCGTGCTGTACCTGCTACTGCAACCGCTGTTCGGCGGCCAGGGCGCGAATCTGGTGGCGCTGCTGGTGACCGCGGTGGGCAATACCGCGGCCAACCGGACGTTCACGTTCGGCGTGCGCGGCCGCAGGGATGCGGTGTCGCACCAGTTCCAGGGCCTGGCGATCTTCGGGTTCGGGCTGGCGGTCACCAGCGGCTCACTGTTCGCCCTGCACCGCTGGGCTCCCGACGCACCCGTCGCGGTGGAACTCGGCGTCCTCGTCACCGCCAATCTCGTTGCGACACTGGCCCGTTTCGTCGGCCTGCGCTGGGTCTTCCGGCATGCGGGCTCCGACCGCACCACTGCCACCGCTGACGGTTCGGAATCGACACCTCGCCCGGGCACGCTGGAGGTGCGTCGATGACTGCCACGATCGCGCGACCGGCATCCAGCGGCGCGGTGACCACCGCTGCGGCTCGAACACGCTGGGAACTACCGGGATTGGCGGTGCTGCTGGTCGGCACTGCCATCGCCTATCTGATCAATCTGAGCGCCAACGGGTGGGCCAACGACTTCTATGCCGCTGCCGTACAAGCGGGTTCGCAATCGTGGGAGGCGTTCTTCTTCGGCTCCTCCGATGCGGCCAACTCGATCACGGTCGACAAACCGCCCGCCTCGCTGTGGGTGATGGAGCTGTCGGTGCGGCTGTTCGGGCTCAACAGCTGGAGCATGCTCGTTCCGCAGGTGCTGCTCGGCGTGGCTTCGGTCGCGGCGTTGTGGGCGGCGGTGCGCCGGTCGTTCGGACCGGCCGCTGGACTGATCGCAGGCATCCTGCTCGCGGTGACTCCCGTTGCGGTGCTGATGTTCCGGTTCAACAACCCCGATGCCCTGCTGGTGCTGTTGATGACCGCGGCCGCCTGGGCGATGACGCGTGCCGTCGCCGACGGCCGATGGCGCTGGCTGCTGCTCACCGGTGGCCTGATCGGCTTCGGCTTCCTCGCCAAACAGTTGCAGGTGCTGCTGGTGGTGCCCGCGCTGGCGCTCACCTATCTGATCGCCGGCCCGCCCAAGCTGGGCAAGCGCATCGCGCGACTGTTCGCCGCCGGCGCCGCGATGGTCGTCGCCGCGGGCTGGTGGCTGCTGACGGTGGAGCTCTGGCCTGCCGATCAGCGTCCGTGGATCGGTGGGTCGCACGAGAATTCGATCATCGAACTCACCCTCGGCTACAACGGGCTCGGCCGGTTGAACGGCAACGAGCGCGGCAGCGTCGGCCCCGGCGGTGAACTGCCCGCGGGCGGCAACGGCATGTGGGGCAGCACCGGCATCACCCGGCTGTTCGAGCCGGCGCAGGGCGGTCAGATCGCCTGGCTGATCCCGGCCGCCCTGGTCGCCCTGGGCGCCGGACTCGTCCTGCGTGGACGGGCCCCGCGCACCGATCGCCGCCGCGCCGCGCTGATCCTGTGGGGCGGTTGGCTGCTCGTCACCGGTCTGGTGTTCAGCTTCATGGCGGGCATCTTCCACCAGTACTACACGGTGGCCCTCGCCCCCGCCGTCGCCGCGCTGGTCGGCATCGGCGCCGCGCAGATCTGGGCTGCGCGAGACCGGCTGTGGGCGCGCCTCACCTGCGCGCTCGCCATCGGCCTCACCACCGCGACCGCGTGGGTGTTGTTGTCGCGCAGCGTTTCCTTCCAGCCATGGCTGCGCTGGACGATCCTGGTGGTCGGCGTGCTCGCGACCATCGCGGTCGCCTTCCCGCTCGCGCGCAGGCAATCGGTGATCGCCGCGATCGCCGCCGCGTTCATCGGCCTCGCCGGACCGGTCGCCTACTCGATCGACACCATCGCCACCGCACACTCCGGCGCGATCCCGTCCGCCGGACCGAATGCCGGTGGGATGCGTGGGATGGGTGGACCCGGTATGCGTCCCGACGGAGGCGACGGACGGATGGGCACAGCGCCCGGCAGCAGCATGCCGTTGGGCGGTTCGGCGAATCAGGGAGGCGCGTCGCAGCCGGACGGTGCCATGCAGGGTGATCGCATGGGCGGCGCGGGTGGCCTGCTCAGTGGCTCACGCCCGAGCGAGCAGATCGTCACGCTGCTCGAGCAGAACGGAGGCGACTACACCTGGGTCGCCGCCACCGTCGGTTCCAACAGCGCGGCCGGATACCAGCTGGCCACCGAGCTGCCGGTGATGCCGATCGGCGGATTAAACGGCAGCGACCCCTCCCCCACCCTCG
>NZ_JBHXMY010000001.1:62642-75281 GCF_042720195.1 Nocardia sp. NPDC058497
GGGGGGGGGTGACCCCGGGTGGGGCCCCGCCAGGGTGGTACACACTGGGGGGGCGTTTCCCCTGGGGCCCACGTGGCGTGGGGTGTGGGTGTTGGTGTTCTCACCCGCCCGCGACCCGTCCCCCACCCTCGAAACGTTCCAGCGCTACGTCGCCGAGGGCAAGATCCACTACTTCGTGGCGGGCGGCCGAGGCGGCCCCGGCGGGAACAGCGAATCGACCAGCTCGGCCATCACGGCCTGGGTGACGGCGAACTACACCGCAACGACGATCGACGGAGTGACGCTCTACGACCTGACCCAACCGAAGTCGTAGTCGCCACGAAGCTCTGGAACGGCCCGGCCCTACCGAACAGGCCTGATGGATCACAGCAGTCACCGTGCGGCGCAGCGATTCTCACGCCGAGGGTGCAGTCACCGACCGGACGGAACGGTCGCGGCGACCCATTCCGCGAAGGTCGGGCCTGCCAGGGTCGCGTGGGCCGAGGGCAGTAGGGTGCCGTTCTCGAACTGCTCACGGTCCGGGTTGGCGTTGTCGGAGACCTCGATGGCCCGCAGGGTGTCGCCGCGGGCCGCGAGCAGGGTGGTGGCAGCGGCGGCCATGGTCTCCGGCTGGGGGCCGGCGATCTCGGGGAACGGAACATCTTCGGCCGGAATCGGATTCGTCGCGAGGTCAACCAGCGCTTCGGCTACCGTGCGCGCGGCGACCAGCTGGGTGCGCATCCCGGGAAGGTAGGCGACCTCGCCCTGGGTGCCCCACTGCACCATCACCTCGACGAGTTCGTGGAACTGTGCGGCGCGCAGGATCTGGACGGGCACAGAGCCTTTCAGCAGTTCCTGCTCGTGGGCGAGCTTGGCGGCGTTGTAGCCGGCGAGGGAGCCGTCGATGCCGATGATGGAGACGACGACCAGCCGTTCGACGCCGGCCCGCTCGCCTGCGGCGTGCAGGTTGCGGGCGGAGGCGGTGAAGAACTCCGTTGCCACCTGCTGGTCCGCCGAGGGGGTGCTGGAGGCGTCGATCACGATGTCCACGCCGGTCAGCGCCTCGTCGAGGCCCGCGCCGGTCTCGATGTCGACGCCGTTCGCGCGGGAGAACGCCACGACCTCGTGGCCGCGCTCGGTCAGCACGTCCACGACGTGCTTGCCCAGCCGACCGGTCGCACCCGCCACCGCGATCTTCTTCTGCTCACCCATGATCTGCTCCTTCGTCGCTTCTTTCGCGTTCACAGAGACGACGAAGCAGCGCGGCGGAGTGTGACATCAGGATTTTTCGAGGCTTCCTCGTGGCGCTACCCAGCGGTGATTGAGGTCGACGACCGAGGCGACAGTTTCGAAGTCCGCGTCGTAGTGGGAGAGAACGAGGCGGTGTTCTATCGCCAGGACCGACGCGAGCAGGTCGTGGATGCCGACCGCGCGATGGCGACCCGATCGGGCGAGTTCACGTTGGATGGCGAAGGCACTCTGCCAGTGTTCGTCGTTGGTGGGCAGGTACTCGAACAGTGCCCGTCGGTCCGCCCTGACCTGTTCGTATTCGACCGGATTTCGCGCACTGTAGAGCACCTCCGCGTCGATGGCGGCGCAGGTAGCGACCAGACCCGCGTCGATCAGCGGGGTGAGTTGGGTGGCGACTTCGGGGTGGCGCATCCGCGCAAGCGCGCTGGTATCGACAAGGTACCGCGCCGTTACCGCCATACTTCGTTGCGCCGATCCTTGTCGGCCATCTCCGCCATGCCGCCATTGATCAACCATTCGACGTGGCGTGCGCGGGCAGCCGCGACCGTCGCCGAACGAAGCGCCGCCCGAACTGTGTCGGAGACACCCGAGGTGCCGAGCGCGTCCTGTGCCGACTCGAGCAGTTCGTCGTCGATCTCGATCAGTCGTTTGGTCATGCCGCATTCCCTCGATATATATTCCCCCATGCGGAGACTATATACCCAGGAACGCGCAGGTCACAAGGGTTGAAATCACGTGTTGAGGGCCGCGTGGAGGGTGGATGCCCACTGCTCGACGATCAGTTTGCGACGAGCGGAGTCGTCGGTGAGGACATCGGCGAGGCCAAGTCCACGGGCAAGGTCGAGGGTCGCCTGAACCAGGTGATGGTTGACCGGATCGGAGTCGTCGACGCCCAGCGCTTCGACCGCGCGACGGTGCGCGATCCGGCCGAACCGTGCCTCGAGCGGAACGATCCGCTCGCGCAGAGCAGGGTCGGCGGCGGCATGGGTCCACACCTGCAGAGCCGCCTTGAACCGCGGCGAGGTGTAGGACTCGACGAGACCGGACACCACAGCGAGGGTGAGTCCGACACCCTCGGCGACCGCGCTGATAGCGGCGGCCTCGGCGGCCGACTGATCCATCCTGGTGTCGAACATGTACTCGAGCGCGCCGGTGATCAGGTCTTCGCTGGTGGGGAAATGGTGCTGGGCCGCACCGCGCGACACCCCGGCCCGCTCGGCGACCACCGACACGGTGGCGGCTGCCCAGCCGGTCTCGGCCAGGCAGTCGATGGTCGCCTCGAGCAGCCGCTGCCGGGTGGCCCGGCTGCGGTCCTGCTTGGGTTCGTGGGGTGTCGCCATCGGACTATTGTGCCCAGCTGGGCGGGCGCTTCTGGAAGAAGGCGGTCATGCCCTCGATCACTTCGGGGGTGCCGAAGAAGCCTGCCGAACGCTGCGCGAGCTCCTCGGCCTCGGCGTCGAAGCGCGCGAGCAGGACCGAGTTGACCAGCTTCTTGGACTCGGCCAGACCCTGCGGCGAACCCTTGCGCAGCTCGCCACACAGGCGTTTCACCTCGGCGGCGGCATCGGCGGCCGCGATGGTGACCAGCCCGATCTCCTGCGCGGTCGCGGCGTCGAACTTCTCGCCGGTGAGGAAGTAGCGGCTCGCCGAGCGCTGGTCCAGCCGCGGCACCAGCGTGAGCGAGATCATGAACGGCGCCATCCCGATGCGCACCTCGGTGAGCGCGAAACTGCTGCCGGGTCCGGCGACGACGAGATCGCAGGCGCCGATGATGCCCATGCCACCGGCACGCACATTGCCCGCGATCTGGGCGACGACGGGCTTGGGCGAGGCGAGGATGCCGCGCAGCACATCGATCATCACGCGGGTGCGCTGATCGGCCGCGGTCGCCGGGTCGGCGGTGCTGGCCTCTTTCAGGTCGGCGCCGGCGCAGAAGGTGTCACCGGTGTGCGCGAGCACGATGCCGCGCACGGCGGGATCGGTGTTCGCCGCGTCCAGTCCAGCAAGCAGCTCCCGAACGAGCTTGGACGACAATGCATTGCGGTTGTGCGGCGAGTCGAACGTCAGCGTCGCGAACCCGTCGACGACTTCGTAGCGGACGAACGGTGCTTCCGTCACGTCACTCATCGGGACTCCTGTTCATCCGGGAAGGGGGGGTCGGTGGTCGCCCCACCACCGGGGCGGCCACCCTCGGGGCCAAGTTAGAGCGCGGTAGACCGAGTGAGTGCTGGGCCACGAAGTTCAGGATCATCTCGCGACTGACCGGTGCGATGCGCGAGATGCGCGAGGCCTGCAGCATGGCCGCGAGCCCGACCTCGCGGGTCAGGCCCGAACCACCGTGGGTCTGGATCGACTGGTCGAGCGCCTTGATGCTGGCTTCCGCGGCTGCGTACTTGGCCATATTGGCAGCCTCGGCAGCGCCGAACTCGTCACCGGTGTCGTAGAGCGTCGCGGCCTTCTGCATCATCAGCTTGGCCAGTTCCAGCTCGATCTTGACCTGCGCCAGGGGATGCGAAATGCCCTGGTGCGCACCGATCGCCGTCTTCCAGACCGAGCGCTCCTTGGCGTATTCCACGGCCCGGTCGATGGCGTAGCGGCCGAGGCCGACCGCCATGGCCGCGCCCATGATGCGCTCGGGGTTCAGGCCGGCGAACAGCTGCGCGATGGCCGCGTCCTCGGAGCCGACGAGGGCATCGGCGGGCAAGCGCACATCGTCGAAGAACAGCGTGAACTGGTTGTCCGGCTCGACGATGTCCATCTCCTGGACGTTCTTCACCAGGCCGGGAGCGTCGACCGGGACGATGAACAGCGCGGGCTTGAGCTTGCCGGTCTTGTGGTCCTCGGTGCGCGAGACCACCAGGATGGCCTCGGCCTGATCGACGCCGGAGATGAAGATCTTGCGGCCGTTGAGGATCCAGTCGCCGCCGTCGCGGCGGGCGGTGGTGGTGATCTGATGCGAGTTGGAGCCGGCGTCGGGCTCGGTGATCGCGAAGACCATCTTCGACGAGCCGTCGGCCAGCTTGGTCAGCCAGGTCTGCTTCTGCGCGTCGGTGCCGTACTTGGTGATGATGGTGCCGCAGATCGCCGGGGAGACGACCATCAGCAGCAGCCCGGCGCCCTGCGCCGCCAGCTCCTCCTGCACCAGCGCCAGCTCGTACATGCCCGCGCCACCGCCGCCGTACTCCTCGGGCAGGTTCACGCCGAGGAAGCCGAGCTTGCCCGCCTCGTCCCACAGCTCGGTGAGCGGCTCGTTCTTGCGCGAGAGCGGCAGCACGTAGTCGCGGTAGTTGTACTTGGCCGCCAGCGCGGCGACCGCCGCGCGCAGCGCCTTCTGCTCTTCGGTTTCGATGAAGCTCATGCCTGCTCCTGCTCCTGCTCTTGTTCCTCGACGACGGCGAGGACGGTTCCGACCTCGACCTGCTGGCCGACGGTCACATTGAGTGCACTGAGAACGCCGGTGGCCGGTGCGGCGATGGTGTGTTCCATCTTCATCGCCTCGAGCCACAGAATGGGCTGACCCTGCCGCACGTGATCGCCTTCGGCGGCACCGAGGCGGATCACGCTGCCCGGCATCGGCGCGAGCAGCGAACCGGCCGCGACCTGCTCGGCGGGATCGGTGAAGCGCGGCAGCCTGCGCACGGCCACCGGGCCGAGCGGGGAATCGACCGCGACGAGGTCGCCGTAGCGGGCGATCTCGAATTGCCTGCGCACCGGGCCACGCTCACCCGGCACCGCCAGCACGACGCGCTCCGGCGTCGCCGAGATCAGCTCCAGGCCCTCGTGGCCCTCCACCGCCACACCGGTACGGGTGTAGCGGTAGCGCACCTCGTGCGTGCCGGAGGTGCGGCTCTCGTAGGACTTGGCCTGCGGCAGCGAGGCCAGGTTGCGCCAGCCGCTCGGCGCCAGCCGGGTGTAGCGGCTCGCGGCGTGGTTGGCGGCCGAATCCGCAAGGGCCGCGGCCACGATGGACAGCGCTTCGTCGGCATCGGAGGCCAGCGGCGCCGACAGCGCGGCCAGGTCGTGGGTGACGAAGAAGGCGGTGTCGGTGTCACCGGCCAGGAACGCCGGGTGCCGCAGCACCCGCACGAGCAGGTCGCGGTTGGTCACCAGGCCGTGGATCTTGGCACGCTGCAACGCGGTAGCGAGCAGATGCGCGGCCTCGGCACGGGTTTCGGCGTAGGAGATCACCTTGGCCAGCATCGGGTCGTAGTGCACGCCGACCACGGAATCGTCGACGACACCGGTGTCCAGGCGCACGCCGGGCTGGTCGAGCACGGCGAATTCGCCGGTGGTGAACGGGATCTCGATCTTGTGCACCGGACCGCTCTGCGGCTGCCAATCGTGGGCCGGGTCCTCGGCGTAGAGGCGGACCTCGATCGAGTGACCGCGCTGGGCGGGCTGGGCGGCGGGCAGCGGCAGACCCGAGGCCACCTGCAACTGCAGGCGGACCAGGTCGAGGCCGGTGGTCTGCTCGGTGACCGGATGTTCCACCTGCAGACGGGTATTCATCTCGAGGAAGAAGAAGTCACCCTTCTCGTCGGCCAGGAACTCGACGGTACCCGCACCCTCGTAACCGATCGCCTCGGCCGCAAGGCGGGCAGCCTCGAACAGCCGATCCCGCATGCCGTCGATCTTCTCGACCAGGGGCGACGGCGCTTCCTCGACGACCTTCTGGTGCCGCCGCTGGATCGAGCACTCACGCTCGCCAACGGCCCAGGTCTTGCCGAAAGTATCGGACATGACCTGCACTTCGATGTGGCGGCCGGTCTCGAGGTAGCGCTCGCAGAACACGGTCGGATCGCCGAAAGCCGACTCGGCCTCGCGCTGAGCGCCGGCGATCTGATCGCGAAGCTCGCTCAGCTCGCGCACCACGCGCATGCCGCGACCGCCACCACCGGCGGAGGCCTTGATCAGCACGGGCAGGTGCGCCTCGGTGACCTCAGCCGGGTCCAGCTCGGCGAGGACGGGGACACCGGCGGCGTCCATCATCTTCTTCGACTCGACCTTCGAGCCCATCTGCTCGATGGCCGCGACCGGCGGGCCGATCCACACCAGGCCCGCGTCGAGCACGGAGCGCGCGAATTCGGCGTTCTCCGAGAGGAACCCGTAACCGGGGTGGATGGCATCGGCACCGGCCGCCAGCGCGGCCTCGATGATCAGCTCACCGCGCAGATAGGTCTCGGCGGGCGTGTTGCCGGGCAGCCGGATGGCGGCGTCGGCTTCGGACACGTGCGGAGCCGCGGCGTCCGCATCGGAGTACACAGCCGTGGTGCCGATACCCATCCGACGGCAGGTGGCGAACACGCGGCGCGCGATCTCACCACGGTTGGCAACGAGAACGTTCGTGATTGCCATATCGCGCCTCACATTCGGAAGACGCCGAAGCCCTCGGCGCCTTGGATCGGTGCCGAATGAATGGCCGACAGGGCCATCCCCAGCACGGTGCGGGTGTCACGGGGGTCGATGATGCCGTCGTCGAAGAGCCTGCCCGACAGGAACATCGGCATGGCCTCGGCCTCGATCTGCGCCTCGACCATGGCGGCCAGACCGGCGGCGGCCTCCTCGTCGAAGGGCAGGCCCTTGGCCTCGGCCGCGCCGCGCTGCACGATGGTGAGCACGCCGCCCAGCTGCGCGCCACCCATCACGGCGGACTTCGCGCTCGGCCAGGCGAACAGGAAGCGCGGGTTGAACGCGCGTCCGCACATGCCGTAGTGCCCGGCGCCGTAGGACGCGCCGACCAGCAGCGAGATGTGCGGCACCGTGGAGTTGGCGACCGCGTTGATCATCATCGCGCCGTGCTTGATGATGCCGCCGTGCTCGTACTCCTTGCCGACCATGTAGCCGGTGGTGTTGTGCAGGAACAACAGTGGCGTGTTCTTCTTGTTCGCCAGCTGGATGAACTGGGTGGCCTTCTGCGATTCCTCGGAGAACAGCACGCCGCGCGCGTTGGCCAGGATGCCGATCGGGAAGCCGTTGATCTCGGCCCAGCCGGTCACCAGGCTCGAGCCGTAGAGCGGCTTGAACTCGTCGAAATCGGAACCGTCGACGACGCGGGCGATGACCTCGCGCGGGTCGAACGGGATCTTCAGATCCGAGGGCACGATGCCGAGCAGTTCCTCGGGATCGTAGAGCGGCGAGATGACCTCGGCGCGCGGCTCGGGACCCTGCTTCTTCCAATTCAGCCTGCGCACGATATTGCGGCCGATCCGGATCGCGTCCTGCTCGTCGGCGGCCATGTAGTCGGCCAGACCCGAAGTGCGGGCGTGCATCTCGGCGCCGCCGAGGGTCTCGTCGTCGGAGTCCTCACCGGTGGCCATCTTCACCAGCGGCGGGCCCGCCAGGAAGACCTTCGCGCCCTCCTTGACCATCACCACGTAGTCGGACATACCGGGGATGTAGGCGCCACCGGCCGTCGAGTTGCCGAAAACCAAAGAGATGGTGGGGATTCCGGCTGCCGAGGCCTGGGTGAGGTCGCGGAACATCGCGCCACCCGGGATGAAGACTTCCTTCTGCGTCGGCAGGTCAGCGCCGCCGGACTCGACCAGCGAGATCACCGGCAGACGGTTCTGCTTGACGATCTCGTTGATACGCAGGGTCTTCCGCAGTGTCCACGGGTTGGACGTGCCGCCGCGCACGGTCGGATCGGGCGCGACGATCATGCACTCGACGCCCTCGACGATGCCGATACCGGCGATCGTCGACGCGCCGACATGGAAGTCGCTGCCCCAGGCCGCCAGCGGGCACAGCTCGAGGAACGGCGAGTCCTCGTCGAGCAGCAGTTCGATGCGCTCACGAGCGGTGAGCTTGCCGCGCTTGTGGTGCCGGGCCACCTTCTCGGGGCCGCCACCGGCGATGGCCTTGGCGAACTCGGCCTCGACCTCGGTGAGCTTGGCGGACATCGCCTCGGCGGCCGCCGTGTACTCCGGCGACGCGGTATCGATGATGGAACGGAAGGTCGTCACGACTGGTACCCCAATACTTTCGACGCCAGCATGGTCAGGATCTCGTTGGTGCCGCCGCCGATGCCGATGATGCGCACATCGCGGTAGATGCGCTCCACCTCGGACTCGCGCATGTAGCCCATCCCGCCGTGCAGCTGGACCGCCTGGTTGGCGACCCATTCGGCGGTCTCGACGGCATTGTTCTTGGCAAAGCAGACCTGGGCGATCAGGTTCTGATCACCCGCGACGAAGCGTTCGACCAGGGCCCGGGTGTAGGTGCGCGACACGTCGACCCGCTGGGCCATCTCGGTCAGCGTCATCTGCACCTTCTGGCGGCTGATCAGCGGGCGGCCGAAGGTCTCCCGGTCGCGGCACCACTGCACGGTGAGGTCGAGGGCGCGCTGGGCCAGCGCGTACGCCTGCACCGCGAGGCCGACCCGCTCGCTGACGAAGGCGTTGGCGATCTGCGCGAAGCCGGTGTTCTCGCCGCCGACCAGGTTCGCCGCGGGCACCCGCACGTCCACGTAGGACAGCTCGGCGGTGTCGGAGGCCAGCCAGCCCATCTTCTCCAGCTTGCGGCTGACGGTGAAGCCCGGCGTATCGGTCGGCACGATGATCAGCGAGACACCCGCCGCGCCGGCGCCACCGGTACGCACCGCGGTGACGACGAAGTCGGCGCGACACCCCGAGGTGATGAAGGTCTTGGCGCCGTTGATGATGAAGTCGTCGCCGTCGCGCACCGCGGTGGTGGTCAGGTGGCCGACATCGGAGCCGCCGCCGGGCTCGGTGATGGCCAGCGAGCCGATCAGGTCACCGCGCAAGGTCGGCTTGGCCCACCGCTCGATCTGGTCCTGGTTGCCCGAGGCGATGATGTGCGGCAACGCGATTCCGCAGGTGAACAGCGACGCCCACAGACCACCGGAGGCGCCGGCGAGGTGGATCTCCTCGCCGACGATGACGGTGTCGATGATGCTGCCACCCTCACCGCCGGCCGATTCCGGGTACTCGATGCCGAGCAGGCCGAGCTCACCGGCCTTCTTGTGCAGCTCGCGGGGCAGCGACCCCTCGCGTTCCCAGGTGTCGAGGTCGGGCAGGATCTCCCGCTCGACGAACCCGCGCACGCTGGCGCGCAGCTCTTTTCGTTCCGGCGTGTCCCAAACAGACGTCATGCGAACAGCTCCGTCGGCATCTCGATGTGGCGGGAGCGCAGCCATTCGCCGAGCCCCTTGGCCTGCGGGTCGAAACGCGCCTGGTAGGCGACGCCCTTGCCGAGCAGGCCGGAAATGATGAAGTTGACGGCCCGCAGGTTCGGCAGCACGTGCCGGGTGACGGTCAGTTCGGCCGTCTCGGGCAGCAGTTCCTGGACCTTCTCGACGGTGAGCGTGTGCACCAGCCAGCGCCACTGCTCGTCGGTGCGAACCCAGACGCCGATATTGGCGTCGCCGCCCTTGTCGCCGCTGCGGGCCAGGGCGATGGTGCCGAGCGGGACGCGGGTGGTCTCCGACGGCGGCAGGTCGGCGGGCAGTTCTGGCTCGGAAACCGGTTCCAGCACAGCGGTTTCAGCGGCGGGCTCGATGGCGACACGGGTGCCGTCGGCCAGGACCGCGGTGTGCGGCACTTCGTGCGCGTCGACGAAGCCAGGGGTGAACACGCCGTACGGCGAGCCGTTGCCCGGCAGCGTGGTGAAGGTCGCGCCCGGGTAGCTCGCCAGCGCCAATTCCACGGCGACATTGGAGAATTGGCGGCCGACCTTGTTCGGATCGGGATCGCGCACCACACAGCGCAGCAGTGCGCTGGCCTGCTCCTCGGTGTCGGCGTCGGGACGGTCCAGCCGGGCCAGCGTCCAGGACAGCTCGGCGGGCTTGGCGGGCAGCCAGGCTTCCAGCTGTCGTTGCGCCAGTGCGGCTTTGGCCTCGATCTCCAGGCCGGTGAGGATGAACTCCATCTCGTTGCGGAAGCCGCCGAGAGTGTTGAGCGAGACCTTGAGCTGTGGCGGCGGCGCCTCACCGGTGACACCGCTGATCAGCACCCGGTCCTTGCCCTCCTGGCTCAGGGTGATGCTGTCCAGGCGGGTGGTGACGTCCGGGCCCGCGTAGCGCGCGCTCTGGATCTCGTACATGAGCTGGGCTTCGACGGTGTCGACGGTGACCGCGCCGCCGGTGCCGTCGTGCTTGGTGATGACGCTCGACCCGTCGCGGCGGATCTCGGCGATCGGGAAGCCGGGGCGGCCGATGTCACCGAGTTCGGTGAAGAAGGCGAAGTTGCCGCCGGTGGCCTGGGTGCTGCACTCGATCACGTGACCCGCGACGACGGCGCCGGCCAGGGCGTCGTAATCGGTTCGGCCCCAGCCGAAGTGGGCCGCGGCGGGGCCGACGATCACCGAGGCGTCGGTGACCCGGCCGGTGACGACGATGTCGGCGCCGGAGTTCAGGCATTCGACGATGCCCCACGCGCCGAGGTAGGCGTTGGCGGTGAGCGGCTGGCCGAGACCGAGCTCGCCGGCGCGGGCGACCAGGTCGTCACCCTCGACGTGCGCGATCTTGGCGTCCAGACCGAGGTCGGCGGCGACCTTGCGGAGCCGCTCGGCCAGCCCGGCCGGGTTCAGGCCGCCCGCGTTGGTGACGATCTGGACGTTGCGCTCCAGCGCGAGGGCCAGACAGTCCTCGATCTGCTTCACGAACGTCTTGGCGTAGCCGAGGCTGGGATCCTTCATCCGGTCGCGGCCCAGGATCAGCATGGTGAGCTCGGCGAGGTAGTCGCCGGTCAGCACGTCGAGCTGCCCGCCCTCCAGCATCTCGCGCATCGCGCTGAGCCGGTCGCCGTAGAAGCCGGAACAGTTGCCGATCCGGATCAGGTCCGGGTCCGCCGAGAGTGCACTCATGAATCCCAGGATCACACCGGTTCAGAAAAAAAGCAAGCATGCGTGCTTGTTAATTGCAAGCAATCGACCAGGCAAGATGGAACCTATGTCATCGGTCCTCCTCTTCGCCCTGGCCGGATTCCTGCTCGGCGGCGCCTACACGACCTGGAAGAACAACCGCGCGATGTCGATCGCGCTGATCGCCGCCGCCGTTCTGGCCGCGGTCGGCGGGGCGCTCTGGCTGGAGTAGCCGCGCCAAGGTTTTCCCAAGGGGGAGGCAAGCGTCCCGCGGTTAGCTTCCGGAAGTCTTGTCGTCCGGCCACTGCGGCCGTTCTCACTACGGGGGAAATCACCCATGTTCGATTGGTACGTCGGCCTGCTCGCGTTCAGCGGCATCGCGATGCTCGCGATGGCCAACATCGGGAACGGGCAGAGCGAGTTCGCCCGGGTACTCAACACCGTGTTCGGCATCGGGTACCTCTCCTACGCGGGCTACCTGGCGTTCGTGTTCGAGGGCGGCAGCTACCTGATCTTCTTCCAGGCGTTCATCCTGCCGGTGCTGCTCGCGATCAACTTCGTGAAGTCGACCAACTGGACCGCGCTGACCACCAGGCCCACCCCCACCCAGCAGGCCTGGCGCGCCTACCAGCGCGAACAGCAGCGCGGCTGAGGACCGCTAGACACTGAGTTTGAAGATCCGGACGTCCTCGGGGACGCCGTTGAGCGGGGCGGCCCAGAAATTGCGTTTGTAGGGCTTGACGGTGGCGCCCAGTTCGGCGAGGGTTTCCGGGCGCAGGGCGGCCAGGGTGGTGCTGGAGAGCATCATGTTGCCGTTGCCGCCCGCTTCCATCATCCGCGCGGCGATATTGACGTCGACGCCGAGCCAGTCGCCGCCGATCTCACGCGGGGAGCCGGTGTGCAGGCCGACGCGCATGCGGGGCTTGTAGCCGTCGATCTCCACCTCGGCCAGATTGCGGCGCGCGGCGATCGCGGCCCGGACCGCGCGGTCGGGGGACGAGAAGACCGCCATCAGGCCGTCGCCCATCCGCTTTACCACCTGACCGCCACGCTCGGCGATCGGCGGCTCGATGGCCTTGGCCACCTTGCGCAGCAGTTCCAGGGTGCGCTCGTCGCCCGAGGCGAGCGACCAGCTCGAGAACGCCACCAGGTCGGTGAACACGATGGTCACCTCCTCGGTGCCACGGCCGCGGCCGATCCGCTCCAGCGCGGCCTGCCAGACCTGCAGCGCGCCGAACCCGATCTCCCGGCCCACGCTCGGGCTGCCGCCGACGAACCTGTCCGCCGCCCTGGCCACCGCGCGGGCGCCACCGGGGCCCGACACCGACAGCGGATCGCCGAACGCCGGGTCACCGGGGAGCTGATGGCGAGCCTTGCGCACCGCGCCGATCACGTCGGCGCGACGGTTGGCCGCCTGCAATTTCGACGAGATCTGGGCGCGCCGCCGACCGGATCGCGCCCCGGCGTCGTCGGCTCCCGCCTGCGACGCATCGGACTGCCCACATCCGGTGCTGTCTCTTATACACAAATTACGCTGCCGACGAATATATATGTGTATATATCGGTGGTGGCCCTCTCAATAAAAAATGG
>NZ_JBHXMY010000002.1:0-40834 GCF_042720195.1 Nocardia sp. NPDC058497
CCGTGGCGCTCCGCGCCCCCCACGACGTCGATGTCGGTCACAAAGCCGGCGACCATGCCAGCTGCACCAGGTCGATCGCGTTCCGCGTGACCAAGGTGCCTCGGCCGGGCGGCATTGCGCTGGCGCGCACGGTGCCGAACAGCTGACCTTCGTCTCGGCTACCGCTCATCACCAGACCGATGCACCCGACATCGCGCATACGGGATACGACGGGCTCGTAGAGCGCACGGGACGCGCCACCGGATCGGCGGGCGATGATCAGGTGGAAGCCGATGTCCTTGGCGTGCGGGATGAACTCGACCAGCGGCGACAGCGGATTGCCCGACGTGGTGACCACCAAGTCGTAGTCGTCGATGATCAGATACAGCTCCGGGCCCGTCCACCAGGAACGAGCACGCAGCTCCTGCTGGGTGATGTTGGCACCTGGCATCCGGGACTTCAGAATCCCGACGACCTGTTGGATGAACGGGGTGAGGACCTCTGCCGAGGGCGCATAGCCGGCCAGGTGGTTGGTCTCGATGGTGCCCAGCAAGGTTCGCCGGTAATCGCCGAGAATGACCTTGGCCTGCGCCGGGGTATTCGACTCGACGATGCCCTGGGCGATACCCCTGAGCAGTGCGGTCTTGCCGCACTCACTGTCACCGAAGACCAGGAAGTGCGGGGTATCGGCCAGGTTGAGCATGACGGGCGCCAGCTCTGACTCGTTGACGCCGATCGGCAGCTGCATGTTCGGCCGCGACCGGTCGATCTCGGCAGGCCAGTTGCGCATCGCGCGCAGCAGATCCCCGCGGTCCAGCAGGTCCGGCAGGGTGCGAGTGCCGGGGGCGGGGCGACCGGGGGTGCGCTGGGCGATCAGTTCGACCGCGTTGGCGACACCGACACTGAGGTCGAGCGGATCGGAGCTGCCATCGACGCGTGGCAGTGCCATCAGCATGTGCAGAGCATCAGGCGTGATACCACGCCCCGGACGACCCTGGGGCACAAGCGCGGCGAACTTGCGGCCGATGTCGGAGTCCATCGGGTCGCCGAGCCGGAGTTCGATGCGCGTGGCGATCTGGTCCTTCAGGGCAGGGCGCGCTTCCATCCACCGGGACAGAGCGATGACGACGTGGACGCCGTAGGAAAGTCCTTGCAGGGCAAGGTTGGTGATCTGTTGCTCGAGTGCCTCGTAGTCCTGGCGGATCGTGCCGAAGCCGTCGATGACCAGGAAGGCGTCACCGTAGGTGTCGGCGTGGGCGCCGGCCGCGGCGGGGCTGCTGTTGGGGTCCATCGCGCGAAGGCGGCGGTACTCGACCATGGACTCGATGCCCAGCTGGTGGAAGCGCTGTTCGCGCTGACGGACCAGGGTGCTCATCTCGGCGACCGTGCGCCGGACCTTGTCCGGGTCCAGCCGGTTGGCGACCGAGCCGACGTGCGGCAGTCCTTCCAGGCTGGACAGGGTGCCACCACCGAAGTCCAGACAGTAGAACTGCACCTGCTCGGCGGTGTGGGTCATCGACATGGCCATCACGAGGGAACGCAGGGCCGTCGACTTGCCCGACTGCGGGCCACCGACGATCGCGACGTGGCCGCGGGAACCCGAGAGGTCCAGCATCATCGGGTCGCGGCGCTGGTCGTACGGCCGGTCGACGATGCCGATCGGTGCGCGCAGGGTGGCGGCGGCGGAGTACTCGCCGGTGATGATCGAGCGCGGGATCAGCTGGTCCAGGGTCGGTGCCTCGTCGAGGGGCGGCAGCCAGATCTCGTGGGCGGGGCGGCCGTGGCCGCTGATGCGGGAGACCAGCATGTTCAGGTTCGACATCTGTTCGCCGTCGTCGCTGGGGGACTCGGGCTCGTAGGTCGATTCGACGGGGACCGGGACTCGGTCGGAGGTGCGGAAGCCGACGTGGTTGGCGCTGAAGGGGCGGGCGTTGACGTCGATTTCGCCGCCGACGATGCCTGCGCTGGTGACCTCGCGCTGGGGGCCGCCGCCGACGTAGGTGCCGGAGACGTAGGAGGCCTGGAAGCGCTGGATCTCGCCGGAGTCGGCCTTGAGGTAGCCGCCGCCGGGGGAGTTCGGGAGGTTGTAGGCGTCGGGGACGCCGAGGACCTGGCGGGACTCGTTGGCGGAGAAGGTCTTCAGGCCGATGCGGTAGGACAGGTGGGATTCCAGGCCCTTGAGCTTGCCCTCTTCCAGGCGCTGCGAGGCGAGCAGGAGGTGGACGTGCAGTGAGCGGCCGAGGCGGCCGATCATCACGAACAGTTCGGCGAAATCGGGGTGCTGGGTGAGGAGTTCGGAGAACTCGTCGAGCACGACGAACAGCGCGGGTAGCGGGTCGAGGTCGGCGCCCGCGGCGCGGGCCTTCTCGTATTCGGAGACGTTGGCGAAGTTGCCCGCTTGGCGCAGGACTTCCTGGCGGCGGTTCATCTCGCCTGCCAGCGCGTCTTTCATACGGTCGACGAGGTCGGCCTCGTCTTCGAGGTTGGTGATGACCGCGGCGACGTGCGGGACGCCGTCGAGGCCGAGGAAGGTCGCGCCACCCTTGAAGTCGACCAGGACCAGGTTGAGCTGGTCGGGTGAGTGGGTGGCGAGCAGGCTGAGCACGAGGGTGCGCAGGAACTCGGATTTACCGGAACCGGTTGCGCCGATGCACAGGCCGTGCGGGCCCATGCCGTTCTCGGCGGCTTCCTTGATGTCGAGTTCGACGGGGTTGCCGTCGGCGCCGACACCGAAGGCGACGCGCAGTCGTTCGCGGCCGTAGCGCGGGCGCCAGGCGCTGGCGGGGTTGAAGTTGCCGATGTCGCCGAGGCTCATCAGCTGCGACCAGGTGGAGATGGTCTCGTTGTCGTCGGTTTCGACATCGCTGCTGCGCTGGGTGGCGGCGCGGTAGGGGGCGAGGCGGCGGGCGGCCTGCTGGGCCTGCTCGGCGCTGACGCGGTCGATGGTGGCGAAGCGTTCCTGGTTGCCGGTGGCGCCGCGACCGAGGCATTCGCCGTCCTCGACGACCATCTTGATGCCGCGCGAAACAGCAAGGCGGGGTGCGTAATTGCACAGGTCGATGATGGTGACGCCCTCGAAGCCGGATTCGCGGAGCTGGTCGTCCTCGGCTTCGAGCAGGCCGCCGTCGACGACGATCACGACGTGCACCAGGTTCGGGTTGTTCGGCTGGTTACGCGAGTAGCGCACGCGGTTGCCGAGCAGCGGGTGCAGGCTGCTCAGCGCTTCGCGGATGGAGCCGTAGAACATGCGCTGGGTGCCGATGCCGTCGGTCACGTCGGGGTGCTGGGTGTGCGGGAGCCATTTGGTCCACTCCCACTCGCGCGCGGTGTCGGGGCCGCAGACCACGGCGACGAGCACCTGGTCGGGGGCCTGGAACATGCACAGCTGCAACAGCATCGCGCGGGTCATATCGCGGGCCTGGGCACGGTCGCCGTCGAGGGCGATGGTGCCGAAACCCTTCACCGCGATCGCGGTGGGCAGGTCGGGGACCGTCGAATGCGCGCGGACGAAGCGGCGCAGCGAGACGGCGGCGATCGGTTCCAGTTCCTCGACCGGGCCGGTCTCGGGGGCGACCAGGCGGGTGGCCAGGCGCTGACCGCCGAGGCCGATGCGGGCGTGACAGAAGTCCTTGTCGCCGGAGCGGCGTTCCCACATGCGGCTGGTGCCCGCGAGCATCCAGATCAGGCCGGGTTCCGGGTGGCTCCACTCGACGGCGGCGCGCTGCTGCTTGGCGGTCTCGTCGACGTCGTTGCGGACCTGGTCGAGGTAGCGCAGGTAGTCCTTGCGGTCCTCGTTGGCCTCAGAGGCCTTGGCGCCCTTGCCGCCACCCTGGCCGAACATGGTGACCATCGACATGATCATCATCAGCGGGAACATCATCGACATCGGGTTGCGCATCATGCTGCTGCCACCCTGCGTGAACATCAGCGCCATCATGCCGACCATGCCGACCACCATGACGACGGGCATCAGCTTCATCAGCAGGTTGCCCGGCGTGATCCGGGGGATCTCGGGCGGCGGCTGCAGCGTGACCTCGCCGCCTGGCGTGCGCGGCATCTCGCGCCGGGCACGGCGCTGGAACCTGACGGTGCTCATGGTCGAAGACTCCCCCTGCTTGACTACTCGCTGTCTGTCCTCGCGACGGGCTCAGTGTAGAGGTCGCGGCCGACATGTCGTATGGTTCGTCAGGCATTCTGCTGTCCGAACGGTGAGTTCCGCAAACTGTCGACCGTCTGAGCGGTCGAGCGGAAAACCGAGGTAGAGACGGAGTTGGGGGAGTTTTGACGCACGCGCGACTCGATCATGTTGAAGAGGATTCCGCGCGCGGTATCGTTCGCGCACCGGACCTGGCAAGGGTGACGATCCTGGCCAAGCACACACAGGTCGACATGGCGATTCCGGTCGATGTGCCGGTCGCGCTTGTCATTCCGAGCGTGGTCGACATGGTCGCTCAGCACAGTCGTTCCAACACCTTCGACAACGAGGGCGAGCGCTACGAGCCCGCCGAATGGGTGCTTGCCCGCATCGGGCATCCCCCGTTCTCGAACTCGCTCAGTCTCGGCGAGCAGGGCGTTCGCGACGGCGAGCTCCTCATGCTGGAGAGCGCCTCGCACACCGCGCCGACGCCGCTGTTCGACGACATCATGTACAACGTCGCGATCGCCGACGCCGAGCACTACCGGAGCTGGACGCCGAAGACGGCCCGCGTCACCGGTTCGATCCTCGCCGCGCTGACCATGCTGGTCGGCTGCTTCGGCCTGCTCGCCGCACCCGACGCGCTGCCGTTCTGGGTGACCGGTTCGCTGGCGCTGTTCGTCGCCATCCTGTGCGTCGTCGCGGGCACGGTCATGAGCCGCATGTACGGCGACACCTCCGCCGCGCTGGTCCTGGGCGGCTGCGCGCTGCCGACCGCGTTCGCCGGCGGAATGCTGCTGGTCCCCGACCATTACAGCTGGGCCCATCTGCTGCTGGGCGCGACGCTGTTCGGCGCGACCGCGGTGCTGGCCTGGCGGGTCACCGGGGTCGGTCTCGCCCTGTTCATCGGTGCCGCGACGGTGTCGGTGTTCGTGATTCCCGCGGCGATCGTCGGGCTGCTCACCGAGCAGCCGATCAAGGCCGTCGGCGCGGTCGTCGCCGCGCTCGGGCTGGCCGGGCTGTCGCTCGCGCCGCGCGTGTCCATGCTGCTGGCGAAGCTGCCGCTGCCGCCGGTTCCCTCCCCCGGCACCCCGATCGACCCGACCGAGGACGACCCGGACGACCACCGCGCCCTGCCGACCCTCGACGCGCTGCGCGCCAGGTCGGAGCGGGCTCGTAACTACCTCGCCGGCCTGGTCACCGCGACCACGCTGGTCACCGTCGCCGGCGCGCTGCTGGCCGTCGACGCCGGCGCCGACGACGCCTACTGGCCCGGCATCGCGCTCACGCTGGTCTGCGCGGTCGTGCTGATGTTCCGCAGCCGCACCTACGCGGGCGCCGAGCAAGCCATCGTGCTCATCGCGGGCGGCGCGGCGATCGTGCTGATCCTGCTGATCGGTGTCTCGCTCGAAATGCGCCAGCCGCTGGTGGTTTTCGGTGCCGCGCTGGCCATCCTGATCGCCGCGCTGGTGATCGGCCTGATCGTGCCGAACCAGCAGGCGACACCGCCGATGCGCCGGGCTGTCGAACTGCTCGAGTACGCGTTCGTCGCCGCGGTGCTGCCGCTGGTGTTCTGGGTCGCCGAGCTCTACTCCCTCGTCCGCGGGCTGTGAACGCGAGCCTGCGCGTCGCGGCGGCGGCCGTGGCGCTCGGTGTCGGCGCGTCGTTCGGGCTCGGGGCCGCACCGGCTTCGGCCGATCGTCCGCCCGCGGCCGATCCCGCGAACCTGCCCGCGGGTGATCCGGCCGCGCCGCCCGAGAAGACCGAAGTCGGGTCGAACGCGGTGTGCACCACGGTGGCGACCGGTGGCGACGGTCCCGCCGTCCCGGATGCGCAACGATCGCTCGATCTGGCCAGGGCCTGGGAGTTCTCCCGCGGGGCCGGTCAGCTGGTCGCGGTGATCGACACCGGAGTGAGCAGACACGACCGGCTGCCCGACATGATCGCCGGTGGCGATTTCGTCGCCAACTCCGGTGACGGTGCTGAGGATTGCGACGCGCACGGCACCTTTGTGGCCGGCCTGATCGCCGCGACCCAGGTTCCCGGACAGGGTTTCGCCGGGGTCGCACCGGAGGCTCGCATCCTCACCATCCGGCAGACCAGCAAGATGTATCAGAAGGAAGGGGCCAATCGGAACAAGGCCCCGGAGGACCTGCCCGACGGATACGGCAACTTGAACACCATGGCCTCGGCCATCCGGCGCGCCGCCGATATGGGTGCGAGCGTGATCAATGTCTCCGAGGTGTGGTGCGGCACCAACAAGGGCGTCAACGACAGTGCCGTCGGCGCGGCGTTGCAGTACGCGGTCGAGGTGAAGAACGCGGTTCCTGTTGTCGCCGCGGGTAATTCGGATACCTGCAAGACCGCGAACACCGTGATCGACCCGCTCGAACCGAACGCCGACCCGTGGAGCAAGACCGCGATGATGGTCAGCCCGGCCCGCTGGGACGACTATGTGCTCGCCGTCGGCTCGATCGACGCGAACGGCGCACCGTCGAAGTTCACGGTCGCCGGACCGTGGCTCAGTGTCGCTGCGCCCGGCGAGAACATGACCTCGCTGAGCCCGCGTGGCGCTGGAACCGCGACGGGGACAGTCAATCAGCAGGGCGCGACCGCCCCGATCAGCGGAACCAGTTTCGCGACGCCGCTGGTGTCCGGGGTGGTCGCGCTGGTCCGTGCGCGTTTCCCGGAACTCAGCGCCAAAGAGGTGATGAAGCGGGTCCAGGCGACCGCGCACGCGCCCGCCGAGGGCTGGAACCAGTATATCGGCTACGGCAGCGTCGACCCGATCGCCGCGCTCACCGCCCAGGTCACCGGTCCGCTGCCACCGAAACGGCCGTCACCGGCCGAGCAGGTGCAGCTCGCCGTGCCCGCGCCGGCGCCGGTGCCGGACAACACAGCCCGGAACGTGGGGTTGATCGGAGCGGGCGTGGTCGGTCTGGTGTTCGTACTCGGCATGCTCGCGTCGTTCCCGATCCGGCGTCGTTTCGGAGTGCGCGAAGACACCTGACTCGCGGCAACGGCGGACGCGGTACCGTCCTCGGGTACCGACCCGTCAAACCAGGTAGCTGCATGGATCCGTTGACCACCGAACCCGCCGCGACGCGCCCGCCGACCCGCAGGCAGCGGTGGGAACGAACGACCAACCTGCCGATGATGGTGCTGGCCGTGCTGTTCCTGCTGCTGTACGCCTGGCGAGTGCTCGACACCGATGCCTCGCCGACCCTGGACACCGGGCTGCTGTGGGCCGATATCAGCATCTGGGCGGTCTTCGCGGCGGACTTCGCGATCCGGCTGCGCTTGTCCTCCGATCGCACGCGCTTCGTCCGCAAGCATCCGCTGGACCTGCTCGTCGTGCTGGTGCCGCCGTTTCGCCCGCTGCGTCTGCTGCGCGCCGCGCTGCTGCTGCTGCTCGACACCCTCAACCGGGCGACGAAGCCACGCACCCGGCTGGTCACCTTCGTCGGTACCAGTTCGCTGCTGATCCTGCTGCTGTCGAGCCTGGCCTTCTTCGACGCCGAATACGGCGCACCCGACAGCAAGATCAAGACCTTCGGTGATGCCCTGTGGTGGTCGGCTGTCTCGGTGACGACCGTCGGCTACGGCGATGTCTACCCGGTGACCAGCGAGGGCAGGCTGGTGTCGCTGGTCCTGATGACCCTCGGCATCGGCCTGATCTCGTTCGCCATCGGCACGATGACCAGCTGGGTCGTCGAGCAGCTCAAGACGGTCGACGACGCGGCGGACCGCGCCGAACGGACCCTCGCCGAACTGGTCGACGAGGTCCGTTCGCTGCGCACCGAGGTGGCCGAACTCCGGGAACGGTCGCAGGCTCCGCCGGGCTAGTTGGCGGAGGGGCTGATCGTCGCGACCGGCTGCTTGGCCGGCGACGGGTCAGGGGCGACACCGTCGTGGGCGACCATGGCGTCCTCGCGGCCGAGGCTCGGACCACCCGCGAGCAGGCCGACGATCGGCCACGGCGCCGGTTCGGCCTGTACGTTCTCGAAACCGAGCGCCTTGACCGCGTCGGCGTTCTTGATGCCGAAACGGACGCCGGTGTCGGCGATGTAGAACAGGCTGTCCTTGCGGCGGCTGTCGGGTTCGATGCCGGTGGTCTGGACGTAGGCGCCGGTCGCGGGCGGGATGTAGACGGAGTCGACGTTGGCCTTCGACCCGTCGGCCTGGGCCAGGTTCACCATCTTGGCGTCGTCCGGGATGGGCATCGCGATACCGGTGAGCACCGAGAGTTCGGCGCGGGCGGTGCCGTCGGCATTGTCGGTGGCACCGGAGATCGGCTTCCAGGTCAGGCAGCTGACCGGCTGATCCTTGGCCGTGACCAGGGTCGGGCGGTCCTTCGGGTACGACGCCACCTTCAACGCGCTGGAGACATTCGCGTAGGTGTGCTCGGTCGACTGGATAGTCGTGCCCGTCATGATCGTGTTGTACGAGTTCCTGATGATCTGGGCGGTCAGCGCGGTGACCGGCTGGAGCCCATCCTGCAGTACCACAAAGTTCTGGTTCGGCGAGTTGAAGACCTGGACGACGTCACCGATCTTGTGCCCGCTGACACTGTAGGACGGTGTTCCGCCCGGATTGTCGATGGTCGGTGCGATGATCGGCAGCACCTCGGGGATCGCGTTGAGCAGACCCTCACCGATCGCGCGGGGTGTCTCGCCGACGATCCCGAGTGCCTTGGCGACGGCGGGGTCGCTCTGGTTCACCCTGGCGCGCTTTCCCTCGTAGACGAGGTACGTGGCATCTTTGCCCTGCACCAGCAGCGCCTTGCCCGCGTCCATCTTCGACGCCTTGTCGCCCAGATCGGGCGAACCGGCCAGCACAGAGGTTGTCAGGTCCGTGCTGCCGTCGGCCTTGAGCTGGTCACACACCGACCACTGACGGCCCTTGCCGTCCTTGTCGTAGCGGAACGAGGTCGGCGCGCCGGGGATGCCGATCAGCTGCCCGCGCGGCTTCTTGCCGAGCTCGGATTCCTTGACGATGACGGCCTCCGGCGCCTCACCGGCGGCCAGCCGGGCCGAGGCCAGGTTGAGCGCGGGATGCACGACATTCTCGATCACGACATAGACGCCGCCGGATTCCTTGCCGATCAGGATCTTGGAGTCGCCGATCTTGTCCTGCGGGCGCAGCAACGCGAGGATGCCACAACCAGCGAGGACGACCAGGCCGAGCACCAAACCGACCGCGTACGCACGGGTCTGGGCGCGCATCGGATCGTGCAGCATGCGCACGTCCCGGCGCACCAGGGCGTGCTCCATCCGCCGCACCAGGAAGCGGTAACCGCTGACCTGCCAGCGCGTAGTGGGTTTTGAAGGCATGGTTCCTCCCCCGAACAGTGCTCTTGTCCGGGCAACACAGTACAGTTCCCCGCAGCACTTGTTCACATTCGGGGGAGGAACCAATGGCCGAGTTCACTGGTGCGGGTCCACGTCCACTGTTCGGTCGTATCTCGCTGCCGCACCTACTCATCGCGCAGAGTCTCGGTGTGACCGCCGGAGTCGTCGCGCTGGTGTGTGGCCTCGGACCCTTCCCCGCACTCGGCATCGCGGTCGTCGTCGCGCTGGTCCCGCTGATCCCGATCGGCAAGCGGACCCTCCTCGACTGGCTGAGCACGATCCGCCGCTACACGGGCAAGCGCGACTACACCCTCGGCGACACCGTCGACTTCCGTGACACCGACGGCCGTTCGCTCGGCCTGTACTGGGACGGCAGCCGCGTGGTCACCGTGGTCGAGGTGCTGCCGCCCAAGGGCGGGCTGACCAGGATCGCCCGCAACGCCGTGCACGCCTCCCACCTGCTCCCACTGCCCGAGCTGGCCGCCTGCCTCAACCAGCACGACATCCTGCTCAGCGGCATCGACATCATCAGCCATGGCCACCGCAGCCGCTCCGGCACGCCCGCGGGCGCGATCTACGAATCGCTGCTCGGCCCGCTGCCTGCCACCGCGCATCGCACGGTCTGGCTCGCGATCAGCTTCGACGCGGTGGCCTGCCCCGATGCGACGGCCCGGCGCGGCGGCGGCACCGACGGCGCTTCGCGCGCGGTCACCATCGCGACCCAGCGGATCATGCGCACGCTCGAGGACGCCGACTGCAGCGCCCGCATTCTCACCGCGCCCGAGATCCGTAAGGCCGTGCAGCAGATCACTTCCGGCCTCGACCCGCGCACGCTCACCCAGCGGTGGAAGTACGCGGAGATCGGCAACACGGTCAATATCGGTAGCGCGGTCGATCCCAAGCAGCTGGGTTCGGATCTGCTCGCGCAGCTGTGGGTCGCGCCCTCGCGCGGCACGACGGTCGCCGTGCGGCTGCGTCCCGGTAGCGACGCCGAATCGGTGAGTGTCGGCGCCGCATGGCGATTGACCGCGCGTGAGCTGCCGGAGAAGTCGACGACCAAGGGCATGGTGTCGATGAACGGCAGGCACCGGGACGCGCTGCTCGCGCATCTGCCGATCGCGGTGCCCGGGGTGGACGACACCGTGCCGACCACCGAGTACCCGATCGATGTCATCGGGGCGCTGCACCTGCCGTCGGCGGGCTGCGGTCAGCTGCTCGGTTCCGACGACGAGGGCAACGGCGTCGCCGCCAGGATCATCGGTGCCGGTATCTCCTCGGTCTATGTGGCGGGCGAGCTGTATCTGGCTCAGCAGCTGGTGTTCCGCGCGCTGGCGGTCGGCGAGCGGGTGCTCGTGCGCACCGACCGGGCGCAGGCCTGGGAGCAGCTGGTGAGCACCGTCGGTAACCCGGAGCGGCTGACCATCGCGGTCGAAACACACCAGTCCGACGCGGGTTTCACCGCCACCGTCGTCGACGGTGTGCTGGCGCCCGCTCCGCATGCCGGTGTCACCACGATCTATCTGACCGGCGATCCGAACGGCTGGCCCGCCTCCCGTCCCGATCTGGAGATCTACCAGCCGGGCGCGATCGGTAACCGGGTGGTGCTGCGCACGGGAACGACCAGGGTCAACCTCACCCTGGTGTCGATCCCGCGTGAGGCGACGTACATCGGCCAGCCGCGCGGCCAGCGCTCGATGGCGAACGCCTGACCGGTCGGCATTTTCGTGCAGTTCGCCGCTGTGGAGTCAGAAAACTGACCGGCAGCGGCCGGATTGCACGAAAATGCCGTGTCGAGCTGCCGGAAGCACTGCTCGCGCGGGCCGCCCGAGCAGACAGCTGAGCGCTCAGCCGGGATAAGGGTCCGCGGCTCGGGCAACGCGCAGAGTCCGCCCCCACCAAGCCATTTGGCCGAGCATCCTGGCACTCGCATCGATCGCGGCGTGGTCGTCGGTCGCGCCCTGTGCGTCGAATCGGCGTTTGGCCTGGGCGAAGCTCACCGACTCGCGCACCGAGACCATGTGCAGTTCCGCGACCACCTGCCGCAGCTGCTCGACCGCGCGCAAGCCGCCCGAGAGCCCGCCGTAGGAGACGAAACCGATCGGCTTGGCCCGCCATTCGTGTTTGGCGCTGTCCAGTGCCGTTTTCAGGGACGCCGGATAGCCGTGGTTGTACTCGGAGGTGACGACCGCGAACGCGTCGGCGGCGGCCAGCCTGGCCCGGAACGCGTCGACCTCGGGTGTCTCGGTGAGATCGACGGGTAACGCGATGTCGAGCAAGTCGAGCACGCCCACCTCGAATTCCGGCCGCTCGGCGACCATCCCGAGAAACCAGTCGGCCACCACGGGCGCGAACCGCTCGGGACGGGTACTGGCGACGACGACCTCCAGCCGCAGCGGTGTGTCCATCCCCCGAGCTTATCGATGCGGACGTGACCCCCCACCAGCGGCGCACGGCGGATCGGGCACGATGGCACAGTCTCACGGAAGGGGGCAGGACGGTGATCATCGGACGGTGGCAGCTGGTGGAGACGCTCGGTGCGCCGGATACGTGGTCGATGTTGACCGCGGGCACCACCCCGCGGGACTGGGCGTCGTATCAGCGGGCGATTCCGGCCGCGCTGCAACCGATGGTCGTCGCCGCCCACGACTCCGGTGCACCGGTCGAGCGGGTGCTGCCGAAATCCCGGAATCCGTGGTCGGAGATGCGCTTGCGGGCCGAGCCCGTGGTGTGGCCGGGGTCGCGCGCGCACGCGGTGAAGGTGTGGGTGGGTGAGCAGGCGCCTGCCGAGGAGCTTCGGGTCGCGCCGTTCCAGATCGACGCGCGCACCAGGATCGTGCGGTCCCGTCCCGCCGGTCTCGGCCTGCATTTCGGGTCGGCGCCGGTCGAATACCACGGCGCCGAGCCGTTTCAGCGGATCGAGCGCTTCGATCGCGCCCTGGATATCGTCGCCGCCCTGACCCGCTCCGAGCCGGGCAGCCGGTGGTCCGGGGTGGCGACCGTGCACTCGGCGGCGGGCCCGCGCTCGCTGCTGGTAGCCGCGCGCAACGGAGCGGACGCGCAGCGGCTTTCCTGGCGTGGCCTCTCGGTGGACGTCACCGACAGCATTGCCCCGCAACGCAAGTCGTTCGAGGCGGCGACTCTCGAGTTGCTCAGGAACACCCAGCCCGGCCTGTATCTGTGCATCCTCGATACCGCGCAGGTCCGCCAGGTTCGGTGGGTCACCGAGCCGGTGCCCGGGCTGCGCTGGCGCGTGATGGACGAGCGGCTGATTCCGCATCCCGAGGACCGGGCCAGGATCGCCGAAGCTCGCGCGCGGATCCTGGCCTGTGCCGCCAGTGCCGGGCTGACCGGCGTGCGGCTTGCCGCCGAGCCGGACGGGTGGCTCGTCGCCGATATCGAGGTGTCGCCGTTGCCCGCGGGCGACGGCGCGGAGCCTGTCTTCGTGCTTGCTCAGCTGCAGGTCACCGCGCCGCCCGCGTGATCAGGGCAGTTCGAAGGGCAGCGATACCCCGGCGTGCACGAGGCAGCGCTCGCAAGTCTCCTCGCTGTCGACCGCGGCGACCGCGCGGCGCATGAGCTCCTTGAACGGGCCGAGGTTCTTCTTGAACTCGGCGAACACGTTCACCGCGTGCACGCCGTCGCCCTCCCCGAGACCCGCGTCCAGGTCGGTGACGAGAGCGACTGCGGCATAGCACATCTCGAGTTCCCGGGCGAGCACCGCTTCGGGGTGACCGGTCATGTTGACCAGGTCCCAGCCCTGTCCGGCGAACCAGCGGCTCTCGGCCCTGGTGGAGAAGCGCGGACCCTGCACGACGACCATCGTGCCGGAGTCCTCCATCCGCAGGTCGTGACCGGCGGACTTCACCGCGGCGGTGCGCAGTTCGTTGCAGTAGGGGTCGGCGAAGGAGACGTGGACGCCGCCGCCGTCGAAGAAGGTCTGCGGACGGCCCGAGGTCCGGTCGACCAGCTGTTCGGGCACGGCCACGGTGCCCGGACCCCAGTCGGCGCGCAGGCTGCCGACGGCACACGGCGCGAAGATCCGGCGCACGCCGAGCGAGCGCAGCGCCCACATGTTGGCCTGGTACGGCAGGGTGTGCGGCGCGAACTCGTGCTGCTTGCCGTGGCGCGGCAGGAACGCGACGGCGCGACCGTCGACCTCGCCGACCGCGACGGGCGCGCTCGGCGCGCCGTACGGTGTGTCGACCTCGACGTGGGTGGCGTCGTTGTCGAAGAAGTCATAGAAACCGCTGCCGCCGATGACGGCGAGGGCGGGCCGGGGAAGCGAACTCATACCGGTGATTCTCCCGTCCGGGCAGGTCGCGCGCATCACCGGGATCGCGCAGACGGTCCTATCTGACAATTCCGGCCCGAAACTGTACCCTAGGGGGGTATCAGCTCGCGCAGGCGAGCATCCCGGCCGGCGAGGAGACCTTCGGTGACTGCACCCACCCCCGACACCGCTACCGGCGGCGAGCACGCGGGCCACGGCGGCCACGGCTACATCACCGCCAAGGACGACTACCTCAAGCGACTGCGCCGCATCGAGGGCCAGGCCCGCGGCCTGCAGCGGATGGTCGAGGAGGAGAAGTACTGCATCGACATCCTGACGCAGGTCTCCGCGATGACCAAGGCACTGCAGGCGGTCGCGATGGGCCTGCTCGAGGACCACATCTCGCACTGCGTCGTCGACGCGGCGGTGGCCGGTGGGCCCGAGGCCGAAGCCAAGATCAAAGAGGCGACCGACGCGATCGCGCGGCTGGTCCGTTCCTGACCCTGTCGGCCCGGTTCCTCAGGCCCCCGCGAGTTCGGCCCGCACCGGTTCCCGCCGCGCGACACGGCCACTCGGCACCCGGAAGTTCTCGGTGCACTCACTGTGCGCGACCGGCCGCACCGCACGGGTGATGTCCAGATCGGCGAACAGCAGACCTTCCTCCCCCTCGACCAGCGGCGGGGCCAGCTCGAGGCCGCCGGGACCGAAGATCCGGGAGACAGCACCGCCGCCGCGCAACAGCCGCCGATCCGGCAGTCGCGCGTCGACGACTTCCCAGCCCGCGACCGGCACCACGGCGACCGGCGCGATCACATAGGCCGACCCGTCCATCGCATAGCGCACGCTGGCCGCGGTGTTGAGTTCCGGGCCCCACTCCTTGCCCTCGCCGTAGTACACGGTGAAGCCCGACCACGCGGCGATGTGGATCTGCTCGCGCTCGTCGTGCATCCGGGCGCGCACCGCGGGCCGCATGTGGTCGGCCCCGCCGAGCACACCGATCCGGCCGAGTTCGGTGTCGCGCACCAGCAGCTTGCCGTCGGCGGCGCTGAAGACGGTGCGCTCCAGCCCGGTCGGCTCCGCCTTGCGGGCGATCGCGATCTCGCCTTTCACGTCGATGAGCGCCTGGGACATGAACACCTCACGGCCAGCGCGCTCGGCGAAACCGATCGAGACGTGAATACCCTTTCGACGGGCGGCGTAGGCGATCGCCCGCAGCTCCGGCCCTTCGGCGGTCAGCGCGTTGGCCAGATAGCGCGCGATGAACTCCTCGCCCCAGTCGACCGAATTGAGCCACATCCACCATGGGAAACCGGGCAGGAATGTCTCGGGGAACGCGACCAGCCGCGCGCCACCATCGGCGGCCTCGTCGATCAGCTCGATAGCCTGTTCGACTCCGGCAGACAAGTTCAACCACTTCGGCTCGGCTTGCACCGCAGCCACGCGTACCCGACCAACCATCGTGACCCCTTGTCGCTCACTCCGTGAAAGGTGTTCGATTCACTCTCTCGCAGATGGCGGCGACATAAACTGTCATAGCGTGCCACTCGACTGACCGTCCGTGCCAAACCGGCCAATCCCCCCGGAAGTCCGGCCTGTTTCCTGTCCAAAGGCCCGGAAGAACCAATTTCCCGGGAACATCAGGTCGTGTCCGGTACTAAGCATTCCACACGCACGCCGAACCACGCACCGCTAACGGAAGTCTGAAAAGGGATATCTTCGGTTCTGTGCCGTCACAGGCCGGAACAAAGTCGGTAACCGGCGCGGTATTCACCGGGAGCCATGCCGAATTCCGCATGGAATACGCGGTAGAAGTGCCGTTCCGCGGCGAATCCGGCGGCCGCGGCCACTTCCTCGATCGAGCGCATCCGCCCATCGCACAACAGTTCGCAGGCATGTTCGAGCCGCATTCGCAGCAAGCGGCGGGCCGGGCTCTCCTCGCCCTCGAACAGGCGGTAGAGGGTGCGGCGCGAAATGGCGAAGCGGTGTGCGACCGCATCGACGGTGAGGTCGGCATCGGCGAAGCGGCGCCGCATGAACGCGATGACCCTGGCCCGGGTGAGCTCGGCGGCCGACGGCCCGCGCGGTATCGAACCGGCGGCGAGCGCCAGCGCCGACGCCATCATCCCGACGCCGTGCCTGGCCAGTTCGGCGACCACCTCGGAGTCGTTGTGCTGCACCCGCGCCAGGCCGCGGAAATACGCGCCGACCGCCGATGCCGGATGGTCGGGGCCGAGCGCGATCGCCGAGGGCACCGTGCCGAGCGGGGCGCCCGCGGTGTCGAGCGCGGAGACCGGCACCTGCACGACGACCTTGTCGAACTCCTCGTCGATCTCCCAGCGGTAGGGCCGGGCGCTGTCATAGAACACCATGCTGCCCGCCTCGACGTGCGCGGTCCTGCCGTCCTGCTGCATGACACCGCGCCCGCCCAGGTAGATGCTGGCCAGGATGTAGCGATCCTCGGCCGCGCCGATCAGCCGCGGCGTCCGTCGCACCGTCTGCGCGCCGGCCTGCACCGAGGTGACCAGCAGCCCGTCGAACTCCGTTGCGGCGATCCGGCCGCCGAAGCGCTCGGTGGCGTGGGGCGTCACCGCGAGCGGGATGTAGGTCTCGCTCATCAGCTGTTCCCACCGTTCGACCACGCGGTGGGCCGGCTGATCGGGTCCGGTGCGAACGCTGACCGTCGTCCGTCGATTCAGCACCACCCCGCGCCCTCCCTCGATCGCCATCCAGCCCGCGTGCGCACAGTACGCCACGCCAATTCGGACATATCGCCCATGTAATGTCGGGTCACGCGGTATGGCGGCCGGCTTCGCCGCGATCGGAATTTGCTGCCGTGACCAGCCGGTATTCGCCGGGAGTCATCCCGGTCTCCACCCGGAAAGCACGGAAGAAATGGCGTTCGGAGGCGAAGCCGGAGGCCTGTGCGATCGACGCCGTCGACCGGCTGGTATCGCGGATCAGCAGCACCTGCGCGCATTCCACGCGCATGCGGCGCAGCACGGTGCTCAGCCCGCCGCCGGTCTCGTCGAAAAGCCGGTACAGGCTGCGCCGCGACACCAGGCACGCGCGGGCGATCTCGTCGACGGTCAGGCCCGCGTCGATACACCGCGCGCGCATGAACGACAGCACCTGTTCCCGCGACAGCGCTTGTGCCGACGTCCCTGACGGAACCGAGCCACCGGCGAGCGTGATCGCCGAGGCCAGCAGTTTCACCCCGTTCGCGGCCAGCACCGCGGCCTGTTCGGGTGCGCTCTGCTGGATCCGGGCCAGGTCACGGAAGAAACCAGCCACGATACCGCCGGGGCTGTCGGCCTGCACCGTCACGGCGGTGGGCAGCGCGCTGCGATCGGTGGGGACGTGTTCGCCGAGCAAAGCCAACGGAACCCTGGCCACGACCTGCGCCCACGAGCCGTCCAGGTCCCAGTGATAGGGCCGGGTGGTGTCGTAGAAGACCATGTCACCCGGTCGCACCACCGCGATGCGCCCGTCCTGGTACATCCTGCCGAAACCCGCGGTGAGAATGCTGACGAACAGGAACTCGCCATCGGTACGGGCGATGCCGCTCTTGGTGCGCCGGATGCACTGGCCGCTGGCGCCGACCGTGGACAATTCGAAGCCGGGCATACTGCCGCGCAGGATCCACCCGTGGAATGCCTGATCACGTTCGGGGTCGACCGCCAGTGGCACATAACTTTCCGACAGCGACGCCTCCCACTGCGCGAAGGCCTCGCCCGCCGGTAAGTCCGGACCGTCGTTCAGTCGCAGCTCGACGAGAGGCTCCGACGACTCCACGCCACCCACCCCGCTCTCATGCCAACCGGCCAGCAAACCACTGGCGTCACAACGAATCACCTGTTGCCTGCTGCCAGAGCCTGCCAGATTCGTGGATACATCGCCACCGTATGATTCAGAATGGAATATTCGACGTTCATAAAATATTCAACCGACCCCGGCCTTTGCAGGAGATATGGGCCGCACCATTCGGTCGCGTTCGGCCCGTTTGTGATGCTTATCACGCATGCCCGATCCGCGCCGTGTCGCGCTCAGCGGGCGACCGGCTGGTGCCGGGCAACAATCCGGTATTCCCCCGGCGTCATGCCCGTCGCCTCCCGGAACACGCGATAGAACTGACGTTCGGACGCGAATCCGGACGCGGTGGCGACCATCGCGATCGATCCGATATCGGCGGATTCCAGCAACTTCCGCGCCCGCTCCACCCGCAGGCCGCGCAACATCGCCCCGAGTCCGCCCTCGAACTCCTCGACAAGGCGATACAGCGTGCGGCGCGAGACCCGGCAGGCCTGCGCGATCCGGTCGACCGTGAGCCCTGGGTCGGTGAAGTTGGCGCGCAGATAGTCCAGGACCTGCTGACCACTCAGGGCCAGCGCTTGCGAATCCCCTGGCCGCGCACCGACGGCGATCGCGGCGGCGGCGCCGACCAGATCAATTCCGCTGCCCGTGAGCACGGCCGCCGCTTGCGGATCGGTGCAATGCAATTCGGCGACCCGCTGGAAGTACCTGGCCAGGGTGAAGCCGACGCCGCCCTCGCCGATCACCATTCCCGCGGGCAGCGCGTCGGCGCGAACGCCGAGGTAATCGACGACGCGCTGACGCGGCACCCGGATCGTCAGGTCCTCGATCGTGGCGTCCGACCGCCACAGGATCGGGCGGGCGGTGTCGTAGAAGATCATCGAGCCCGGCGTCAGGACGACCCGGTTGCCCGCGTGTTCCACCTCGGCGACGCCACCGAGCACGACACTGCCGATGACGTGCAGTTCGTCGGCCCTGGCAATGTGGCGCCGGGTGCGTCGCAGTTCATGCCCCTGCACCCGCACGGTGCCGACGGCGACCTCACCGAAGTCGGCCGACCTGATACGCCCCTCGAACGGGCCGTCGACCGTCGGCGCGATCGATACCTCGGTGATCGCCCTGCCGACCAGTTCCTCCCAGTATTCGAACGCTCCCGGCGACGAGGTCTGCTCCGTCGAGCAAACCTCGGGGAAGCCATCGAACGCCGTCATCGCCCGATCGTTGCACCAGGCCCGGCATCATGTCGGCAAATATAACGAACATCACTGTTCACATATCTAATTACCTTGTCTAGCTTGCGAATCCATCCGGAATTCGCCGGGCGTCATCCCGGTCGACGCGCGAAAGACCCGAAAAAACTGCCGTTCGGAAGCAAACCCTGCCTGCGCCGCCACCACGGTGAGCGACCGGGACCGATCCGCGAGCAGCAAACGCTTGGCCTGCTCCACCCGCATCCGCCACAATCGCGCCTGCACCCCGATGTCGTCGCCGCCGAAAACCCGATAGAGCGCGCTGCGAGAGAGCTGACATCCGCGGGCGATGTCGTCCACCGTCAGCGCCGGATCGCCACATCGCCGCCGCATGAATCCCAGCACCCGTTGTCGCGCGAGCGGCTTCGCACCCAGTTCACCGGGCAGTTGCCCCGCCGTCAGCGCCATCGCCGAGGCGATCAGCCCGATGCTGTGCCCGGCCAGTTCGGCCGCCTGCTCCGGATGGGTCCGCTGCAAGGTCGTCACATTGCGCAGGTACTCGGTGACCACGCTCGCCGCCGACGCCGACGTGACGGTGAGCGCCGCCGGCGTGCCGGGCTCGGACCAGCCGCCCCGCTCGGCCAGCACCGGGACCGGCACCTGGACGACGATCTGCTCGAAGTGACCGTCGGACTCCCACCAGTTCGGGCGCCTGGAGTCGACGAACACCATCTCTCCCTGCCGTAGTTCCGCCAGCCTGCCGTCCTGCTGTATCCGGCCCGTGCCCGCCAGGCAGATCCCGGCGTACACCATCTCGGCACCAGACCGGGAGATCAGCCGTTCCGTGCGCTTCACCCGCTGCCCGGTGGACCGTAAGATTGTGAACTCGACGCCGTCGACCGCGCCGTAGGTGAGCGTCCCGCGAAACCGACGCATGCCCGTCGGCGGTTCGACCGCGACCGGGACGTATGCGTTCGACATCACGGCTTCCCACTCATCGAACGAATCGGCTGTTTCCTCGGGCATCTCCCCCGGCCTTTCCGAGCTGGTCGACCATCCATCTGGACGGTCGACCAGTTTATGTAACTCAAGTGCGCACTTTAGCCGCAGATGCCTAAATAACCACGCTGTACCGAGCGCATACGTGGGTGACGCCATAGTCAGCGATCCGGTGACAACACCCGTCCTGGTCCGGCGACGATCTCCAGCGCGAGCAATGCCACGCCCGCGACTACCGCGATCAGCACCGCCACCCGCGCGGTCGGGTAGTCCCAGAACACGAGCACCGTCGCGGCGACGATCAGCACCGCGTACCGCAACCAGCCGGTATTCGCCGCGACACAGCCGGACACCGGGCCGCGCTCGCCTCGGCGGAGCCGGTCCAGCACCCGGTCGGCGGTCGTGCGCACCCAGGTGGCCGGCGCCGACGGGCCGGCCAGGAAGGCCCCGAGCGCGACCAACGCACCCAGCACCGCGAGCACCCGCATGCTCACCCGCAACGGAAGCAGCAGCGTGTCGAAGACAGTACGCGCGACGTCCTCCGAGATGACCTGCGCCGGAACATGATCCAGATACACACCGCGCGCGATCATCAGCGCCACCGCGAGCACGACCATGGCCACCAGCACGCTCGCGGCGACGCCGAGGATCGCGCGCCGCCGAAAACCGCTGCCCGCCAACAAAACCGCACCGATCGCGCAGGCGAGCGCGGTGATCTCGAGCGCGATCGCCGCTCGGTCGAGCAGGCGCACGGCACGCTGAGCCTTGGCCAGCTCGTCGGAATCGAGGATCACGAATTCGGACCGCAGGTCGACGACCCGGTCCGCCAGGGCGAATCCGCGACTGTCCAGCTCGTCGCCGACCTCGTCCAGCATCTGATCCAGCGAGATCGTCACGACGCCGCCGGTATCCACGTGAACGAGACCGGAGTCCACTCCGGTCAGCGCCGCGACCAGCCCGCGATGCGCCTGCCGGTTCGCCGCGTTCCACAGCCGCGGAAAAGCGTCGCTACGCACGAGGACGGTCGCCGCGTCCCTGACCAGCTCCTCGGATCGGGCCACCAGCATCGAGGGCAGGCTACGCACCAGCGCCGCGGCGAGCGGTCCGCGGTTCTCGGCGTCACCGATCGACTCGAGCAGATCGGACGCCGCGCTCTCGACATCGATGCGAGCCATGACGGTCCTGGTCAACGCGTCAGCGATGGCATTCTGGACCACCGGATCATCGGCCAGCGGCGCCATCGTGTCGACATAGCGGTCGGTATCGAGCACCTCGGTGCGCAGGTAACCGGCGACGACGGCGGTCAGCGTGAACAGCCCCGTGGCGACAACCAGCAAGACAACGGCTATCCGCCGGACAAGGCGAACCCGGCCACCAGAATCACCTGTCATCTGCCCGGCTTTCTCGCTGACGTCGAGTCGGGCCATCGTATCCCCGCCGGGGCGGCGCGGACGGCAACCACGCAGCGACTAATCGCCGCAGCAGCCTCCCGCGGCGGGCAGTGTCCTGGTCTCCCTGGTCTGGGCATTGCGCGCGGCGAGGTCGGCGTCGGCTGGGTAGTCGACGGCGACCAGGCTCAGGCCGTGGGCGGGCGCGACCGTCACCGAGCTGGAGCGCTCGGTCTCGGTCAGCAGGCTCGCGACCCACTCGGGTGTCCGGCGGCCCTCACCGACGGCGAGAATCGCACCGACCAGACTGCGTACCATCGACCAGCAGAAGGCATCGGCGCTGACCGAGGCGTTGAGCAGCTCGCCGTCGCGTTCCCAGTCGAATCGTTGCAGCTCACGCACGGTCGTCGCGCCTTCGCGGCGACGGCAGAAGGCGGCGAAATCGTGCAGGCCGAGCAGTGTCGTGGAGGCGGCGCGCATCGCGTCGAGGTCGAGTCCGGGCTTCGCGGCGACCACGCTGCGGGCGTGCAGCGGTGCGGCGCCATAGCGCGCGGTGGTCAGCCGGTAGACGTAGTGACGGCGGATCGCGGAGAAGCGGGCATCGAAATCCGCCGGCGCGGGGGCGACTTCGGTGATGCGCACGTCCTTGGGCAGGAAACGCGCCATCCGGTACAGCAGCTTGTCGGCGTCGAGTTCGCCGGTGGTGTCGAAGTGCGCGACCTGCCCCTCGGCGTGCACCCCGGCATCGGTGCGCCCGGCGACGGTGAGCTGGATCGGCTCACGGAACACCTTCGACAGCGAGTCCTCCAGCGTGCCCTGCACCGTGCGCAAGCCGGGCTGACGCGCCCAGCCGGTGAAATCGGTGCCGTCGTAGCTGATCCCGAGCCGCACCCGGATCGATTCCCGCTCGGTGTCGTCCATCGCTTCCTCCGCACCTGATGTCACTGGCAAAAGAACGAGCCCGTCACCCACGAAGGGTGACGGGCTCGGCCGAACTCCTGAGAATCAGGCGTCCTTCTTGTCCTCGGCGGCCTCGTCGGCGGCCGGAGCCTCGGCGACAACCTCTTCGGTGGTCTCCTCGGCAGCGGGCGCCTCGGCCTTCTGCGAAGCGGCGACGCGACGGGCCCGGTCGGCCTCGTTGGTCACGGTCTTCTCGCGGACCAGCTCGATGACGGCCATCGGCGCGTTGTCACCCTTGCGCGGCAGCGCCTTGGTGATGCGGGTGTAGCCACCCTCGCGACCCTCGAACGAGGGGCCGATCTCCGCGAACAGCGCGTGCACGATGTCCTTGTTGCGGATGACCTTCATGACCTCGCGACGGTCGGCCAGCGTGCCGCCCTTCGCCTTGGTGATGAGCTTCTCGGCGTAGGGGCGAACCGCCTTGGCCTTCGACTCGGTGGTCGTGATACGACCGTGCTCGAAAAGCGCCGTGGCCAGGTTGGCGAAGATCGCCTTCTGGTGCGACGCCGACCCGCCGAAGCGGGCACCCTTCTTGGGCTTAGGCATTGGATTCTCCTTGGGAAAGATCGTCCGGGGTGCCCCCCGAAGATCTAGAGCTGTTCGGTCTCGGCGTAGTCCTGCTCGCCGCCGTCGGTGTCACTGAAGGTGCCGGAATCGCTCCAGGTGCCGGTGCTCGCGTCGTAACCCACCACGGAGGACGGGTCGAACGAAGCGGGCGAGTCCTTCAGCGAGAGGCCGAGCGCGTGCAGCTTGACCTTGACCTCGTCGATGGACTTCTGGCCGAAGTTGCGGATGTCGAGCAGGTCCGACTCGGTACGGGCGACAAGCTCGCCCACCGTGTGCACACCCTCGCGCTTGAGGCAGTTGTAGGACCGGACGGTGAGGTCCAGGTCCTCGATCGGCAGACCGAAGGAGGCGATGTGATCCGCCTCGGCCGGGCTGGGGCCGATCTCGATGCCCTCGGCTTCGACGTTGAGCTCACGGGCCAGGCCGAAGAGCTCGACCAGGGTCTTACCCGCCGAAGCGAGCGCGTCCCGGGCCGTGATGGAGTTCTTGGTCTCCACGTCGAGGATGAGACGGTCGAAGTCGGTGCGCTGCTCGACACGGGTGGCCTCGACCTTGTAGGTCACCTTGAGCACCGGGGAGTAGATCGAATCCACCGGGATCCGGCCGATTTCCGCACCGGTCGCCTTGTTCTGCACGGCGGGCACGTAACCGCGGCCCCGCTCGACGACGAGCTCGATCTCGAGCTTGCCCTTGTCGTTCAGGGTGGCGATGTGCATGTCCGGGTTGTGCACGACGACGCCGGCGGGCGGCACGATGTCACCAGCGGTGACGGTGCCGGGGCCCTGCTTACGCACGTACATGGTGACCGGCTCGTCCTCTTCGGAGGACACGACCAGACCCTTGAGGTTCAGGATGATGTCGGTGACATCTTCCTTCACGCCGGGAACGGTGGTGAACTCGTGCAGGACACCGTCGATGCGGATGCTCGTGACCGCGGCCCCCGGGATGGAGGACAGCAGGGTACGACGCAGCGAGTTGCCGAGGGTGTAACCGAAGCCCGGCTCGAGGGGTTCGATGGTGAACTTCGAGCGGTTCTCCGCCACAACCTCTTCGGTCAGTGTCGGACGCTGGGAAATCAGCATGAGGATCTACTTCCTGTTCAGGGCGTCCGCTATTTGACGCCTAATCAGTGATTGCGGGTGGCCGCTTGTTGCGGCCACCCACCTAAAGCGCTTACTTCGAGTAGTACTCGACGATGAGCTGTTCCTGCAGCGGCACATCGATCTGCGCGCGCTCGGGCAGCTGGTGCACCAGGATGCGCAGACGGCCGGGGACGACCTGCAGCCAACCCGGGACCGGACGGTCGCCGACGGTCTCACGCGCCACCTGGAACGGCAGGGTCGGCAGCGACTTCTCCTTGACATCGATGATGTCGTACTGGGAGACCTGGTAGCTGGGCACGTTCACCTTGACACCGTTGACGGTGAAGTGACCGTGGCTGACCAGCTGACGAGCCTGGCGACGGGTACGCGCCAGACCGGCGCGGTACACGACGTTGTCCAGACGCGACTCGAGCAGACGGAGCAGGTTGTCGCCGGTCTTACCCTTGAGGCGGTTGGCCTCTTCGTAGTAGCGACGGAACTGCTTCTCCATGACGCCGTAGGAGAAGCGAGCCTTCTGCTTCTCCTGCAGCTGCATCAGGTACTCGGATTCCTTGATCCGCGCGCGGCCGTGCTGGCCGGGCGGGTAAGGACGACGCTCGAACGCCTGGTCGCCTCCGACGAGGTCGACGCGCAGACGACGCGACTTGCGGGTGATGGGGCCTGTATAACGAGCCATTTTTTAGCTGTTTCCTTTCCCGCTAGACGCGACGGCGCTTGGGCGGCCGGCAGCCGTTGTGCGGCTGGGGGGTGACATCGGAGATCGAGCCGACCTCGAGGCCAGCGGCCTGAAGCGAACGGATCGCGGTCTCGCGGCCCGAACCCGGGCCCTTCACGAACACGTCGACCTTCTTGACGCCGTTCTCCTGCGCCTTGCGGGCAGCGTTCTCGGCGGCGAGCTGCGCGGCGAACGGGGTGCTCTTACGCGAACCCTTGAAGCCGACGTGACCCGACGACGCCCACGAGATGACATTGCCCTCGGGGTCGGTGATCGAGACGATCGTGTTGTTGAACGTGCTCTTGATGTGCGCGTGGCCGTGCGGGATGTTCTTCTTATCCCGGCGACGCGACTTCTGAGTCTTCTTCGGGCCAGCGGCCCGGCTCTTCGGAGGCATACGCTATCCCTACTTCTTCTTGCCGGCGACGGTCTTCTTCGGACCCTTGCGCGTACGCGCGTTGGTCTTGGTGCGCTGACCACGAACGGGCAGGCCACGACGGTGGCGGATGCCCTGGTAGCAGCCGATCTCGATCTTGCGGCGAATATCGGCCTGAACCTCGCGGCGCAGGTCACCTTCGACCTTCATGTCAGAGGCTTCGATGTAGTCACGAAGCTTGGTCAGGTCGTCGTCGCTGAGATCCTTCGAGCGCAGGTCCGGGCTGACGCCGGTCTGAGCCAGGATCTCGGTGGCGCGGGTGCGCCCGATTCCGAAAATGTAGGTCAGCGCGATCTCCATGCGCTTTTCGCGCGGGAGATCGACGCCCATCAGACGTGCCATGTGGCAGGTTCCTTAATGGTTGCGGAGGTCTGCTCCCTGTCCGTCCCCCCGTCTTGACAGTGGGGGCACCGGCCTCCGTACCGGTGGTTGGCGCGCACACGTGCGTGCGTGCTGGAGCTGGGAGTTCTTCTTTTCGGTCAGTCCGATCAGACGATCGGTGCCCGGCGGTGCTGCTGGATCAGCCCTGACGCTGCTTGTGGCGCAGGTTGTCGCAGATCACCATGACCCGGCCGTGACGGCGGATCACCTTGCACTTCTCGCAGATCTTCTTGACGCTCGGCTGAACCTTCACGTCCGTCCAATCTTTCCTTGGTCCACAAGGGTCTGTGAACACAGTTTTTCCCCAGCCGACGACTGGGGAAGTCTTGTAGCGCGCTCCGGCCTGGGCCGGAACACCATGCGACGCCGCGTGCCGTCAGGCTCGCGGCGTCAGGCAGGCATCACTTGTAGCGGTAGACAATCCGGCCGCGTGAGAGGTCGTACGGCGACAGCTCGACGACAACGCGGTCTTCCGGAAGGATGCGAATGTAGTGCTGCCGCATCTTTCCGCTGATGTGCGCGAGAACCTTGTGACCGTTCTCGAGCTCGATCCGGAACATCGCATTGGGCAGCGGCTCGACAACTCGACCCTCGACCTCGATGGCCCCGTCTTTCTTCGCCATATCCTCCGCGATCCCGGTTATGCTTCTAACCTGAGTTTGGATTGCCTCGTAGCTGCTCGCTGGCATGCGAACAGTCGGCGCATAGGTGCACCGCCGCTCAAGCTTACCGGGCCGGGTGTCCAGAGGCAAAAATGCCCCGAACCGTACACCCGGAACCGGCGTACCGCCCGCCCAGACCGCCCGCCATGACTCCCGGGTTGTCGCGTAAACTCACCGGCGTCCAGATGTGGGTCGAGCAGATCGGGGGACCCTGGTGAGCGAGGCGCGCCGGTGAGCCGCAACAACGACAGCCTCCCCATGTTGCCGCCGTGGCTGTCGGAGAGCGACGTCACACAGGTCGGTTACGAGGCACCTGTCGAGAACCTGCCCCAGGACGATCTGATCGACGAGGCACCCAAACGCCGCCGCTTCATGGGCCGCGGCGGCAACGACGATGCCAAGAAGGACAAGCGCGGCCGCCGCCGCAGGGGCGAGGACCAGCAGCCCGAGCAGCAGGCACCGCAGGCGCAGCCCGAACGCGCGAATCAGCGCCCCGCCGAGCAGCAGCAGTCCGGCTGGGGTGCCGAGACGGCGAATCCGCCGATCCACGGCGAGCAGCCGAACACCGGGTGGCAGGCCGCCCCGAACCCGCTGACGCCCGACTCACCGTCGGTTGGCCCCGGCACGTCGGCACCCTGGCCGCAGGAGCAGGGCAGGCCGCCGTACAGCGAGAGCGGTCCCGCGGTTTCTCAGTCGCCCATTCCCGGGCCGTCCACCCCAGCGCCGACCCACACGGGCCCGACCGGCGCTCCTTTCACGCACACCGCGCCCCCTCAGCACGGCGGCCCGAACAGCGCGACACCGCACATCGGCCACACCGGCTCACCCGACGGCGCCTACGCCGACCCGACCGCCGCTCCGGCTCCACACGGCGGCCCGAGTAGCGCATCGCCGTATGTCGGCCAGACCGACGGCCCCGCTGCCTACGCCGACCCGCACGCCGCCCAGGGTGGCGACCGCTCGGGCCCGGCCCTGCCGACCCGCACACCCGCGCCGCCATCGAACGGATTCACCCCGCTCGGCCCCGGCCAGCGACAGCTCCCCGACCTCCCCCCTCCCCCACCGCTGCCGGATCCGCCCGCCCGTCCCCGGCCGACGGAAGCCCCGCCGCGCCTGACGGCACCGACCGAGCCGCCGGTCGGCGTCGCGGACCCGCTCGGCCCGACCGCCGCCATCGACTCTCCCGCACCGTCGACCGGTGCTAGTTCGTCGATCGGCGCCGCGGACCCGCTCCTCGGCCCGCTGCCGACCTCTCCCGTCGAGCCGACAGCGCCGTCGACCGGCGTCGGCCCGGCATCCGCGGGCGCGGACCTCTCGACCGGCACGAATGCCCCTGCGACCGGCGCCGGCTCGTCGGCCGGTGCATGGTCGATGCCGGACGAGGCAGCCGCCGAGCTGCGCGATCCCGCCACCGACGCACCCTCGGCGATCCAGCCCGACGCTGAAGCCCGCCCGTCCGAAGGCCGCGCCACCCGGCGGTTGCCGGACCCGGCCGACAGCGCCGCCGTGTCCACCGCCCCGGCTACCGAGACACAACCGCCGACGGACCCGTTGGAGTCCCGCGAACAAGCGGGCGCCAGCGGCCGCCACAGTCTCGATGAGCCCGAGTCCGCAGCACCTGCGGCGACCGGCCCCGCGATCATCGGCGACCAAGACCCCCGCCCGGCCACACCGGACGCCACGCGGACTCCCCCGCGTCTGCCGGAACCGCCTGCGCGCCTGAGCAACCCGTCCACCTCCGACACCGCGGCCCCGTCGAGCACGGCGACGCACATCCCGTCGCCTGCCGATAGCGGCGTGCCCACGAGTGGACCGTCCGCGGACGTGCCGTCACCTGACGGCTCCGCGCCTACCGCCCAGGCTCCGGCCGAGGCGACCACACGTATGGCTCTGCCGACGGATCCCACCGGCGGTACCCGTCCGGATACCGCGAACGCGCCTGACGCGTCTCCGCTGCCGTCCACCGATTCCGGATCTGCTTACACCGCAGGGGGATCCACCGGCCGGGGCTCGCCCTACCGGTCCGGTGAGCCGGTCGCGCCGCCGCAGCAAGCGCCGGGTCCCGACAACTCGCCGTATTTTTCGCAGACGCCGACGTACGATGCGGCGCAATACAACTCGATCCCTGGGGATCCCTCCCCTAGCACCCAGTCCGCCCCGGATGCGCAGACCGAGATGTTCCGGCCCGACGACCCGCGCGTGCAGGCCGCACGGAACCAGGCACCCGGTGGCGATTCCGCGCAGCCGACCTGGCAGGGCACACCCGAGCAGCAGTCGCACTCGCAGCAATCCGGTTACCGCTCGGGCGAATTCGCACTGCCGGGCACTCCGGTTCCGCCGTACCAGCAGGCCCCGGCGCAGTTCCAGCCGGGTGATTCCGCGCAGCAGTTCCACCAGCAGCCGGACGGCTCCGCGACGCCGCTGAACCAGCAGGCCGGGTACCCCCGTCCGGACGGCACACCGCCACAGCACTATTCGCAGCCCGACGGCTCGCCCGCGCCGCCACACCAAAGCCCGGACAGCGCGGCCACGCGGCACTACCAGCAGGCCGATGGCGCTCCCGTCCAGGCGCACCAGCGGCCGGACGGCGCCGCACCGCAACAGTTCCAGTCCGGCGGTTCCCCGCTGTACCAGCCGGATGGTTCCCCTGCGCCGCAGTACCAACCGGACGGTTCCCCCGCGCCGCAGTACCTGCCCGATGGCACGCCCGCGCCACAGTACCAGCGCCCCGACGGCGCCCAGCAGTACCAGCCGGGTGACGTTGCGCCCCAGCAGTTCCAGGGCGGACCCACTGCGCAGCCGTACCAGCAGCAGGCCCCGGGGCAGTACCAGCAGCCCGGCCAGTACCAGCAGCCCGGCTGGGGCACCAACCCACAGCAGGGCTACCAGCCACCGTCACTGGACAACGTGCCCGTCAAGCGCGTCAAGAAGGCCCCGGGCAGTGGCTGGCGTAAAGCGGTGCACCATGTTTCGGGTGGCGCGATCAACCCGGGTATGTCCGCCGAGGAGCGGCGCCTGCAGGAGCTGGTGGCGCGTATCCGTCAGCCCGTGCGCGGTGACTACCGGATCGCGGTGCTCTCGCTCAAGGGTGGTGTCGGCAAGACGACGACCACCACCGGCCTCGGGTCGATCTTCGCCTCGATCCGAGGCGACCGGGTGATCGCGGTCGACGCCAACCCCGACTTCGGCACCCTGTCCCAGCGGGTGGCGCTGCAGACTCGGTCGACCGTGCGCGACCTGCTCCTCGATCCATCGATCGAGCGCTACTCCGATGTCCGCAGGCACACCTCGCAGAGTTCGAGCAGGCTGGAAGTGCTTGCCAGCGAACGGGATCCGGCCGCGTCGGAGTCGTTCAACGACGAGGAGTACCGGGCGGTGGCCCGGATCCTGCAGCGGTTCTACAACATCATCCTCACCGACTGCGGCACCGGCCTGATGCACTCGGCGATGAGCGGCGTGCTCGACCTGGCGCACTCACTGGTGCTGATCTCCTCGGCCGCGATCGACGGCGCGCGCAGTGCGGCGGCGACGCTGGACTGGCTCTCGCTGCACGGGCACGACCACCTGGTCCGCAACGCCGTCGTGGTGATCAACCTGCCGCGCGAGGGTTCCCCGAATGTCGGTGTGCAACAACTGCGTGAGTACTTCCTCTCCCGCTGCCGCGCTGTCCACATCATCCCGTTCGACGAGCACCTGTCCGAGGGCGCCGAGATCGACCTGCACCGCCTGCACAAGACGACCAAGCGGGCGTATGTGGAGCTGGCGGCGACGGTGGCCGACGAGTTCGGCGTCGATCACCACCGCTTCGGCTGAACCAGGCCGCGGTCACCACTCCGGCAGCCTACGGCGACCTGCGATCACATCGCGGACCAGGTCGTCGTAGGCGTCGGCCAGTTCGGCGAGGTGATGCCATGCGCAGTGCAGCATCTCGTCGTTGGCGGGCATGGTCATCAGGGCGTGGTGCGCGCGGACCGAGGACTCGGCCATGCGGTCGATGACCGCGCCGATCGTCTCGGTGTGCAGGGTGGCGCCGAGGCGGTGCTGCGGGACGCCGCGGTGCACCCAGTCGTCGATGGCGAGCACCAGTTCAGCTCGGCGGCAATCGATCTCACGCATCACCACCGGATCGGTGTCGACGAATCCGCCGCGCCCGACGATCCGCTTCTCGTGCAGCACCGCCAGATCGCGCGCGAACCACAGCAGCGGTCCTCCCACCACCCGATGTCCGCGACACGCCCGGACAAGAATGTCGGAGAGGGGAAGCAGACCGGTAGTCGCCGGCGGCCCGGCGGTATCGACACACCGCAATGTGTCGGGGAAAGCCATTACGACCGTAGAACTCTCCGAACCAGCCACGTTGCCTCGCCGTCGTCGCCGCACAGCACCGGATCAGGACGTTCATTACAATAAACCTCGCAAGCTTCCTGTCAAGCATTACTCGGCCGTAGGTAACCCTGACGAGTACACTTCGTTACCTGCACGACCTACCGAGGAGCATGATGGCGGACGGTCCGACCTACCTCCGGATCGCAGACCTCCTCCGCGAGGAGATCCGCGCGGGCATGTGGAAACCGGGCGACCGGCTGCCCAGCCATTCCGAACTGGCCGAGCAGATGCAGGTCTCGATCACCACCTCGCGCAACGCGATCCAGGTGCTCGTCGCTGAAAACCTCGTCTACACAGCTACTTCCCGCGGCACCATCGTGCGAAACCAGGAAGTGCTGGAAAACGTGGTCACCGACCACATTCGCCCTGATCGGCCGCGGTCGGCGCACGACATCTTCGAGGAGATCGCGCGCGCGGCCAACCGCGAACCGGCCAAGGAATTCAGCACCAGGATGGAGCCCGCCGACGATCAGGTCGCGCACTGGCTCGGCGTCCCGGTCGACTCCTGGGTGCTGGCCCGCACCGTGGTGCAGCACCTGGACAACGAACCGTGGTCGTGGGAGGTGAGTTTCTACCCACGCGATCTCGCCGAAGCGGCGAGTATCGACTCACCCCATGACATTCCCGAAGGCACGACCCGTCGCCTCGCCGATCGCGGCTACGGCGAGACCGCCCATCGAGACACCTTGACAGCACGACCGGCCAGCGCCGAGGAGGCGGCCGTGCTCGGCGTCGCCACCGGCACCGTCCTGCTCGACCACCTGCGCATCGGCGCCAACCACGAACGGGTCACCCGGGCGACCCGGCATCGTTGTCTGGCCGGCCGCAACCGGCTGGCCTACCAACTCGGCGACGCGGCGGGCACCGCCGTCATCGCCCGCACCCTCGGCATCGCACCCGGACCTGCCGTCGCATTGCCATGACCGTGCGGATGCGTCCGGCCGCCCTGGGCGACCTACCGCTGATCTGCCGCCTGCGGGTGCAACGCACCGCCTGGCTGACCGCGCGAGGCTCCGACCAGTGGACTGTGGCGGGGCGCGGCCGTCCGATCGAGATCTTCGCCGGCGCTGTCGGCCGGGCGCTGGACGCGGGCGAGACCTGGATCGCCGAGGTCGACGGGGAACCGGCGGGCACTATCACCGTCAACCAGCGTGCCGATCCGGGCCTGTGGTCGCCGTGGGAGCTGGCCGAGGCGGTCATCGTGCATTTCATGATCGTCGACCTGCGTTTCGCGGGTAGGCAGGTCGGCCACCACATGCTCGCCCACGCCACCGAAGTGGCGCTGCACCAGCAGCGTCCATGGGTCCGTCTAGACGCCTGGACGACCAACACCGAACTGCACGACTACTACCGCAGGGCCGGTTTCACCCTGACCCGCATCGCGGGCCCGGCCGCCACCGGACCCTCCCGCGCGCTGTTCGAGCGCCGCACGAGCCGGTGCCCACCGCACCAGGGCCGGGTCACCAGCGTCGTGCGGCCGGTCTCGGCGGCCTCGGTGCTGGATTGACCTACAACTGCGGCAGATCGGCGATGTGGACGAGCTCGATGCCCTGGCTGCGGGAAACCAGGGTGCCACGGCCGGGCGGCATCTTGCTCGGGCGCACGTCGCCGATCAGCTTTCCCTCGTCGCGGGAACCGCTCATGATCAGCGTCTGCACCGACAGGTTCTTCATCGCGCCGAGCACCGGGTCGTAGAGCGCGCGCGACGCACCGCCGATGCGGCGGGTGACGACCAGGTGCAGGCCGATGTCGCGAGCCTGCGGCAGGTACTCCAGCAGCGGGGCGAACGGGTTGCTCGAGCCGGTGACCACCATGTCGTAGTCGTCGACGACGACATAGATCTCCGGGCCCGACCACCAGCTGCGTTCCCGCAACTGCTGCTGGGTGATGTCGGAGCCGGGGATCCGCTTGGCCAGGTATGCCGCGACCTCCTGGATCATCGGCCCGCACGTCTGCGACGAGGTCGAGTATCCGGCCAGCTGATCGCCCTCGAGCACACCGAGCATGGTGCGCCGGTAGTCGATCAGGATGACGCGCGCCTCGGACGCGTTGGACTGTTCGGCGATGCTCATCACGATATTGCGCAGCAGGGTGGTCTTGCCGCATTCCACGTCGGCGAAGGCCATGAAGTGCGGCTCGACGCCGAAATCCAGTACCAGCGGCTGCAATTCGGACTCGCCGAGTCCGACGACGACCTTGGTCCGATCGAGCGTGACACCCTGTTGCCGCGCCGTGGCGACGACCTGGTCGCGCGGGAAGCTCAGCGGCAGCATGCGCACCTCGGGCGCGCGCCTGCCGTGGTAGAGCGCGACGAGCTCTTCCCTGGCTCGGGTGACGCCGTCGGCGATGGTGGCCGGATCCGAGTCGGAATCCAACCGCGGCAACGCGATCAGCATGTGCAGTTGCTCGGCCGTCAGACCGCGGCCGGGCCTGCCGACCGGAACCTGGTGCGCGGTCCTGCGATTCATCTCCGAATCGCCGGGATCGCCGAGGCGCAGCTCGAGCCTGGTACCGATCTGATCCTTGACCACGGGCCGGATCTCGGCCCAGCGGGAGGCGCCGATCATCAGGTGGACGCCGAACGAGAGACCCTGGGTGGCAATGGCGTTGATCAGCGGCTCGAGCATGTCGAACTCCTCGCGGATGGCGCCCCAGCCGTCGATCACGAGGAACACGTCGCCGAACTGGTCGGCGGCGAGCAGGTCACCGGGCGCCGCGGTGGTGCCGTTGATCTGGCGAGCCTCCAGCGCGGAGAACTTGCGCCTGCGGAACTCGGCCATCGATTCGATACCGAGCTCGGCGAATCGCTCCTCACGCTGGCGCATCAGGCTGGTGAGTTCGGCGATCGTGCGCCGCACCCGGTCGCCGTCGAGCCGACCGGCCACCGAGCCGACGTGCGGAATACCGACCAGACCGGCCATGCTGCCGCCACCGAAGTCCAGGCAGTAGAACTGGACCTGTTCGGGGGTGTGCGTGGCGGCCGCGGCCAGGATGATCGTGCGCAGCGTCGTGGATTTACCCGACTGCGGACCGCCGACCACGGCGACATTGCCTTGCGCGCCAGCGAGATTGATGGTGAGCACGTCGCGGCGCTGCTCGTAGGGCTTGTCGATGACACCGATCGGCATCCACAGCTGACCGTGCCGGTTCACCGGCGAACGCCAGTCCGGGTCGGGCAGCAGCATGTCGGCGGTCGGCGACTCCTCCAGCGGCGGCAGCCACACCTCATGGGCGGGCCTGCCGTGCCCGGTCAGTCGTTTGACGACCACGTCGAGCAGCGAATCCGGAATGCCCTCCTCGCTGGCCGGGCCGCTCGGCGGTGGCGGCGGCAGCTCCGGCCGGCCGCGCAGAATCGGGTCCTCCTCAGCCTGGTCGGGCTCGGCCTCGGTGACCTCGACCGGCGCCGCGGTGAACACCACGGGTCGCTGGCCGCCCACCGGCGCGCCGTCGTCGTCGACGACCGTGCCGACCGGCGCCACATACGAACCGGAGACATAGCTGGCGTTGAACCGGAGCGGTTCGGACGCATCGCTTTTCAGGTAGCCCGCACCCGGCACGCTGGGCAGATGGTAGGCATCGGTGATGCCGAGGACAGCGCGGGATTCGTTGGCCGAGAAGGTTCGCAAACCGATCCGGTAGGACAGGTGCGACTCCAGGCCGCGCAGCTTGTTCTCCTCCAGCCGCTGCGAGGCCAGCAGCAGGTGCACGTGCAACGAGCGGCCCAGGCGGCCGATCATCACGAACAACTCGGCGAAATCCGGCTTCTGCGAGAGCAATTCGGAGAACTCGTCGACGATGACGAACAACGCGGGCAGCGGATCGAGCGGAACGCCTGCCGCCCTTGCCTTCTCGTAGTCGGTGACGTTGGCGTAGTTGCCCGCCGAGCGCAACAGCTCCTGGCGGCGGTTCATCTCACCGGCCAGCGCGTCCTTCATGCGGTCGACCAGCGAGAGCTCGTCTTCGAGGTTGGTGATGGTCGCCGCGACGTGCGGCAGGGAGTCGAGACCGAGGAAGGTCGCGCCACCCTTGAAGTCGACGAGGACCAGGTTCAGCGCGTCCGGCGAGTGCGTGGTGACCAGCGAAAGCACCAGGGTGCGCAGGAATTCCGACTTACCGGAACCGGTCGCGCCGATGCACAGGCCGTGCGGGCCCATGCCGTTCTCGGCCGACTCCTTGATATCGATCTCGACCGGCGTTCCGTCGGGGGTGATGCCGATCGGCACGCGCAGCCGCTCGCGCGCGGTGCGCGGGCGCCACACCCTGGCCGGGTCGATCTGGGCCGCGTCGGGAATGCGCAGCAGGGCCATCAGGCCGGGGTCGCTGGTGGTGCCCTCGCCCAGGCTGACGATCTGCGCGGCCGTCGCGAGCCGATAGCGGGCCAGCCCGCGCGCGAAGGCCTCCGCCTCGGCCACGCTGACCTCGTCGGCGGTGGCGAACCGTTCCACGCCGGCGGCGCTGCGCGCGGACACCGCGCCGTCGGCGACCACCAGTTGCAGGCCGCGGCGCGCCGCGAGGCCGTTCTCCGGGGCGGTCAGGTCGAGCACGGTCACCGAGTCGAGGCCGGATTCGCTGATGATGCGTTCGTTGCCGCTGATGTAGCCGTCGTCGATCACCACGACGAGGTGCAGCCTGCCCTGGGTCGGCTGCGGGTTGCGCATGAACCGGCCGCGTTCCATCAGCTCGGCCTGCAGCGCCGACTCAAGCTCGCCGAGCGAAGTGTACATCATCCGCGCCGAGCCGAGTCCGTCGCGCACCGACGGATGCTGCACGTGCGGAAGCCATTTCGCCCAGGCCCAGTTCGTGTCGGGATCGGCGCAGACGATGGCGACGACGAGATTGTCGGGGCCGTGGAAGGTGGTCAGCTCCATCAGCATGGCCCGCACGAGTTCGCGACCCTCGTCGAGGTCACCGCCGATATTGATCGCGGGAAACGCGCGCAGCGAGACCGCGGTCGGCAACTCGTGCACCACCGAATGCGTGCGCACGAAGCGGCGCAGCGCCACGGTCGAGACCGGCTCCAGATCCTCGAGTGGGCCGGTTTCGGGCCGGGCCAGCTTGGTTGCCAGGCGGTGGCTGCCGACGCCGACCCGCACATGCCCGAAGTCGGGGTCGTTGGGGCGACGCTCCCACATGCGCCTGCTGCCGATCAGCGAGTGCAGGTCGGCGGGTTCGGGATGGCTCCAGCCGAGGGTCTCGAGCTGTTTGATGCCGGTGCCGCGCACGTCCTTGCGCACCTGGTCGAGATACCGGAAGTAGTCCTTGCGTTCCTCGTTGAGCTCGACGGCGCGCTTGGGGCCGCCGCCGCGCATGCCCGCCATCATGCCGACCATCGACATGAGCATCATCATCGGGAACATCATCATCATCGGATTGGCCAGCAGATTGCGGCCCATCGAGACCATCATCGCGATCATGCCGACCACCGCGACCACCATGATGACGGGCATCAGCTTCATCATCAGCGGTGACGGAATGGCACGCTGGATCTCCGGCGGCGGGGTGAGCGCGACTTCACCGCCCGGTGCGCGCGGCGGCGCGATCCGGGGGCGACGGACGAAACCTTCGGTTGCCATCGATCCCTCTACTACTCGAATTCCTGGTTCAGGTCGGCACCGCGCCTGCGGAACGGAAAACCGAACGCGGCGCCGATTCCCAAGGCGGCCAACAGGGTCAGCGATCCGGCGATCGCGACCTGACGCGGACGGGGATCCGGTTCCGGCGCCTCGTACGGCGCGGCGATCGGATGGCCGACATCGGCGCCCTTGCTCGGCGGTTCGTCGGACAACGGCGCGGTGAGCGCGGCCAACGGGTCGATCAGACCGGCGCCGATGGCGTCGTCACGTCCCCGGCCCGGCGCGTGCGCGGTGCGGGTGATCCGGTCGATCACCTGCTGCGCGGTCAGTTCCGGATAGCGCGACCGGATCAGCGCGGCCAAGCCGGCGACATACGGTGCGGCGAAACTGGTTCCGTCGACCGGCTGCACGCCGTCCATCGTCTGCACGCCGTCGACCAGTCCGGTGCCGCCGGGCTTGCTGTCCAGCGACACGATATTGCGGCCGATCGCGGCCGCCCCGACCCACGGCCCGCGCAGCGACAGCGCCGAGGGTTTGCCGTCGGCGTCGACCGAGCCGACCGAGAGCACGTACGGGGTGAACCACGCCGGCGACGGGACGGTGGTCACCGAACTCCACCCGCTGCCCTCGTTCTGGTTCTGGCACGGCCCGCCCTGCTCCACATTGCCCGCCGCCGCGACGACCACCACATTGCGGTCGTAGGCGTACTTCACGGCGGCGCCGAGCGATCCGTCGGCGGTATTGGAACCGGCCGCGGTGCAGGCGACTTCGGAGATGTTGATCACGGTCGCGCCCATGTCGACCGCGCGCACGACCGCACCGGCGAGCGTCAGCACACTGCCGTAGCCGTCGGCGCGCAGCACGCCGTCCTCCTTGACCGAACCCTGCCGGTCCTTGCGGTCGTAGGCGAGGCTGAGCTGACGGATGGCCAGGATCTCCGCCTCGGGGGCGACGCCGACGAACGCGTCGTCGGGCGATGGCCGGGCGGCGATGATGCCTGCCACCAGGGTGCCGTGCCCGTCGCAGTCGACGGTGCCGTCGGTATCGCTGACGTAATCGCCCCCGGCCTGCAGCGCGGGCAGGCGCGGATGCCGGTTGACGCCGGTATCGATCACCGCCACCTTCTGCCCGGCACCGCGGCTGAACTGCCAGGCCGAGGGCAGATCGAGGACCCGTTGCGCCATCGGCGGCTCGCTGGGCGGGCTGCCGCGCAGCACCGGTTCGGCACAGAGTTCGCGCTGTTCGGTCGGCTCGAGCGGAGCAGGCCTACCGCTCAGCGCGAGCGCGGCGTCGAGCGCGCCGGGATCGATGCGCGGCGGGGCGATGGCCCCGGCCGGCGCCGGGAATCCGGCGGCCGCGCCGAGCACGGCCGCCGCGCAGGTCAGCCGGAGCAGCGCGCGTCGCATGGGTGCGCGGGTCATATGTTGCGGGCGGTCGAGTACACATCCATGACCCACAGCGCGAGCGGGACCATCGTGATGATCAGCAGGTACTCGAAGATCTCGATCATCCGCCTGGTCACCGGGGTCACCTCGACGTGCGGGCCGATGACGCCGAACCCGATGACACCACCCGCCGCCACCAACAGCAGTGCCACCGCGACGAATTCGAGCGCGTCGTGGCCCAGGCCCAAGCCGGACAGCAGCGCCAGCACGGTGAGCGCACCCGCGGTGATCAGCGTGGCCGCCTGCACCAGATCGGCGTAGGAGCGGCCGCGCAGGCACAGCACGATGGCCGTGACCGCGGCGAGGGCGACACCACCGGAGTGGAACGGGCCGAACGGGTCGGCCGCCCCGACGGCGCCGATCAGCGCGGCCAGTGCGCAGGCGACGACGAGACCGGTCTGGATCTGGTTGGCGATCCGAGCCCGTTCACCGAGCCCGGCCGCCGACGGCAGCGCGATCGCGCCGACCGCGCCGACACCCTCGATGGTCGGGCGCTGTTCGTGGTCGGTGGGGTCGATCGCCCCGCCCGCGGTCGGCACCGGTGGAATCGGCAGCCAGGCCGTCACCGCGGCCACGCGCGGCACCGACGACAGCAGGATCACCGCGGCGACGAGCACCCCGGCGAACAGCTTGGCCAGACCTGGATGCCAGATCAGGTAGATCGTCCCGGACACCGCGCCGAACACGCTGAGGGTGATCGCGGCGGCGAACAATCCGGCCCCGATCCCGGTGACCCGATACCCGAGCACCGCGGCGACCAGCAGCACCACACTGCCGAGCAACAGATTTCCCGCACCGAGCTGACCCGGCACCACCAGCGCGCCGCCGCCGAACATCAGCAGCAGCGCGTCCAGCGAAAGCCAGTTCGCGGTAATCGGATCCGTGAATTTGCGGACGGCGATCCCGGCCGCGGCCGACGCCGCGATGCCGGTGCCGAGCAGTGCGAACGCCGGGATCAGCGGATCGCTGTCGGCGCGGGAGACGGCCAGCAGCGCGAGCGCGGCGATGATCGAGACGGTCGCGAGGACCAGCCCGGTCCAGCGCGCCGCCGAGCCGGACCACCCGCGGAACTCGCCTGCGGTGAGCCGGGATACGGCGTCGATCACGTCGTCGAACAGCGCGGGCGACTCCTTGCGGGTCACCGGGCTCAAGACCAGCAGCTCGCCGTCGTAGACCTCGGCCTCGGTGAGGGTGCGGCTGGGCGCGAGCGGGTCCTGCCCGAGCCGGGCCAGGGTCCAGTGCTGGGCACGGACCGGGGCCGAGTCCTCGTCGCCCGCGGGCAGCTGCGGATCCCGAGATCGGATCAGCGCCACCAGATCACCGATGAATCCGGCGATCGGGACCGTGGCGGGCAGGCCGATGTCGAGCTGCGTATCACCCCCGATCACTGAAACTCGGCATAGTTCGGGCTCATTGCCTAACAACGTCGACACCAGTGATGAACTCTCAGTCGTAGCTGACTACTTCCGTTGCGACCACACGGCAGCGTTACCTAATCTAACGGACAGGGCAAACCGGCGCGATCGAAGTGCTTCCGCCGGATTGAACACCAGCTGTCCACCAGACGAAGATTTCGGGGTCCGACACCACATGCCAGATATTCGCCAGGCTCAGCGCGCCTTCGACGCGGGCGTCCTCTCGCTCGGTCTGTCCATCGACGGTCAGGAGTCCGCGCGGGACGACGAGTACGCGAAGCTGGCCTTCCAGCGCGCGACGGAATGGGATTCGTCGATGTGTGACGCGTGGCTGGGCCGCGCGGCGGCAGGCGAGGTGACCAAGGAGGTGCTGTTCAATCTGCACCGCACCAGCCTCGATTCGCTCGGCCGGGAGCAGCGCAGGCTCGGCCTGGCGCCGCGGGCCATGGCGGGGCGCTTCCTGCCCGGGCTCTACATCGACTACCCACTGGCCGGGCTCACCGAGATCTGGCTGGCGTGGGCCGCGCAGCTGATCGCAGACAAGGACTACGACCAGGCCGAGCAGGTGCTCGACGAGCTGACCAAGCTGCGCGCGGGGCGCCTCGACGATCCGGACAAGGCGATCGACGATCGGATCAGCGCCTACATCCGCGGCATCCTGCACTACAACACCCAGCGCTGGCCCGATGTGATGACCGTGCTCGCCGGTTCGGCGGACTGGAAGGACCCGTACCTGGCCACCGGCGCGAATGTGATGGTCGGCACCGCCTGCGCGCAGCTCGGGCTGTTCGGTGAGGCGATCCGGCGGATGGAACAGGCTGAGGCGGGCCCGATTCCGTCGGCCAAGTTCACCGCCATGTACAACCGCGGCCTGTGCCTGCGCGAGTCGGGCAACGAGGCCGAGGCGCAGAAGCTGTTCGAGCAGGTCTACTCGCAGCTGCCCGACTTCACCGCCAATACGACGGCGATGCGCGACCGCACCTTCCGGATCGTGATCACCAGCCGCGAGGTGATCGACGCGCGCACCGACAAGTGGGATCCCACCTCGGCGCCGTCACTGGCCGCGATGGACGAGGCCGCCGCCGAGGACCGCGCCAAGACCGTGCTCGCCGAGGCGCGCGCGCAGCTCGACAAGCAGGTCGGTCTGGCGTCGGTGAAGAACCAGGTGGCCAAGCTGCAGTCCTCGGCGCAGCTGGCCAAGATCCGCGCGGGCAAGGGCCTGTCGAGCCAGTCGCGCGGCCAGCACCTGGCCTTCACGGGTCCGCCCGGTACCGGTAAGACCACCATCGCGCGCGTGGTCGCCAAGATCTACTGCGGTGTCGGGCTGTTGAAGACCGACAAGGTGATCGAGGCCAAGCGTGTCGACTTCGTGAGCCAGAACCTCGGTGGCACCGCGATCAAGTCCGAGAAGCTGATCGACAGCGCCATGGACGGCGTGCTGTTCATCGACGAGGCGTACACGCTGATCCAGACCGGTCTCTCCGGCGGTGACGCGTTCGGCCGCGAGGCGGTGGACACTCTGCTGGCCCGCATGGAGAACGACCGCGACCGGCTGGTGGTGATCATCGCGGGCTACGACGGCGAGATCGACCGGTTGCTCGCCGCCAACGACGGTCTGGCGTCCCGCTTCGCCAAGCGTCTGCAGTTCCCGTCCTACACCGCGGAGGAGCTCGGCCGAATCGGTGAGATCGTCGCGGGTGGACGGGATTCGCAGCTGGCACCGGAGGCGCTGTCGACCCTGATCGAGACCTGCGGGCACCTCTACAACATGGAGAGCACCGATCAGAGCGGGCAGCCGCGCCGCGGTGTCGACCTGGCCGGTAACGGCCGGTTCATCCGCAATGTGATCGAGGCGGCCGAGGAGGAACGCGAGTTCCGGCTGGCCAACACCGAGGGGATCGACCTGGCCGAGGTCGACGACGATGTGCTCATGCGCATCGAGGAGCCGGACATGCGCACCGCGCTCACCAGCATCGTCGCCACCCTCAATGTGGGTCAGCTGCCGAACCTGTCCTGATCTCCGACGCAGGGGGGGGGGGGGGCGCGAGAGAGCTCGGGCGCGCCCCGGA
>NZ_JBHXMY010000002.1:40844-45360 GCF_042720195.1 Nocardia sp. NPDC058497
ACTTTTCGGCTATTTGGTGGCTGAGGGCAGCGAATCGTAGCTGGTCAGCGCGTCTTTCGCGGACAGGGTCGGACCGGGGACGAGCTGGCCGATGATCGACCACGGCGCGAGCCGCGGCTTGTCACCGAGGCCGAGCACCGCGGCGGTGGCGGTGTCGGGAATGCCGTAGCGAATCCCGTTGTCGGCCACATAGAACAGCGATTCGCGCCGGAGGCTGCCCGGTTCGGCGCCGGTGACCTGCACGTATTCACCGGTGCTCGGCGGCACGTACACCGCGTCCATCCGGTCGCCCGAGCCGTCGGCGGTCGAGAGCGTCACGGGCTTGGCCGAATCGGCCAGCGGCAGTTTCGTACCGGCGAGCAATGTCACCGTGGCGCGTTCGGCCGGCCCGTCCACCGATTTGCCCGGCGCGGTGGCCTCGCCCGGGTCCTTGGCCCAGCTCACGCAGGCCACGGGGGCGTCCTCGGCGGACAGGATGCGCGGCTTGCGCTCGGGGAAGTCCTCGATCGGCAGGGTCTTCAGCATCGGCATCCGGTCGAGCACGTCCGGTGCCAGCTCGGCGATCTCACGCATGCCCCGTGAATCGGCGTTGCGCAGCAGGTCGGCGGTGAATTCCGAGACGCGCTGCACACCGTCGGCGAGCACCACGTACATCGTTTCCTGATCCGCGGCCTGGACACCGGTGACCGAGATGATGCCGCCGACCGGCACATTCGCGAGTTTGCCTGGGCCGGGTTCGCCCGCGCGTTCGATGGTCGGCACGGCCAGCGCGGGCGCCTGGGTGGTCGCGCCGAGCACACCGCTGCCGATCGGGCGGACCTGCTTGCCGCTCAGGCCGAGGGTGCGCGCGATCACCGAATCGGCCGGATCGACCTCGGCCCTTGTCCCCCGGTACACGAGGTAGGTCTTGTCGTCGTGCCGCACCAGCAGGGCGTCGTCGGGGCCGGTGGCGCCGATCCGGTCACCGGTCTCCGGCTTGCCGACGATGGCGGTGGTGAGGCCGCCGCTGGCGCCGGACGCGCTGCCCGATGCGGAGAGCTGGGTGGTCTCGCACAGCGTCCAATTCGAGCTCGACCCCTGCTTGGAACCCGGCATCGCGGCCGGGGCGCCGGGGATGCCGAGCAGCGGGCCGCGCGGCATCGAACCGAGCTTGTCGTCCTTCACCGATTTCGGGGCCTGCGCGTCACCGGCGATGAGCCGGGCCGAGGCCAGATTGAGCACCGGGTGGAGGGTCTTCTCGCCCTCCTTGGCCTCGACGACCACATACATGGCGCCGCTCTGCTTCCCCGTGACGATCAACGCGTCGCCGATCGCACCCTGCGGTTTGAGAAAACCGAGGATGGCCGCGCCTGCCACGATGATCAGCCCGAGGACCGCGCCGACCATCATCGACCTGCTCTGCGACCGCATCGGATCGTGCAGCATGCGCACGTCACGGCGGACGAGGGCGTGGTCGAGCCTGCGCAGGAGAAAACGATAACCATTGACCTGGGCCTTGGTTGTCAGCTGTGCCGGCACAGGGACTCCATTGCTGCGTTGATCACCATCTCGTCGGACACGGTACCGTAAATCCGGAATTGTCCTTCACCATGATTCGACGTATGCCAAGCAGGGACAACGATTTTGAACAGCAGAATGAACGCCGGGCAAACCGGCGGCGACAATGCCTACGACACCTTGCGTGATCCGGAATTCTGGTTGTTCCGGATGTATCCGCTGCGCGCGTGCGTGCCGGTCGCGGTGCTCGCGGCGATCGTGGCCTGGATAGTGCTGGCGACGACCGACTCGGTCTACGGGGCGATCGGTGGTGCGGCGGCCGTGTTGCTGATCGGGCTGGTCCCGATCCGGCGGCGGCCACCCGCGGTGCGGATCGGTGACTGGTTCGCGCGACGTCTGCGGGCTCGCGCCGACACCCTCGACCGCGCACCCGCGTTCGACGTGCCGCTGCCCGAGGGCGGCGGCTGCGGCGTGCGCTGGGACGGCGATCTGCTGCTGACGATGCTGCGGATCGATCCGCCGCCGGACGCGCTCACCCTGCTGCGCCGCGGCTCGCTCAGTGCCGACCAGTTGCTGCCGCTCACCGAGGTGGCGCGCTGCCTCGATCAGTTCGATGTCGAGCTGGTGAGCATCGACGTCATCGCCACCGGCGCGCGCACCGCGGGCACCGGTGCCGCCGCGCACCTCTACAACCGCATCCTCGGGCCGCTGCCCGCCATCGCGCACCGCACCTGCTGGCTGGTGCTGCGCCTGGATCCGGTCGCCAACGCGACGGCGGTGGACAAGCGCGGCGGCGGCGCGACCGGCGCACTGCGCACGATGATCATCGCCACCCGCCGGGTCGCCAACCGGCTGGCCACCCAGGGCATCGATGCCGCGGTGCTCACCGCCACCGAGATGAACAGCGCGGTCCGCGAACTGTCCTACGGCTTCGACCCGCTGCGGCTGACCGAGTCGGCGCACGGCCTCGAGTCCGAGTTCGGCCGCAATCTCACCCACTACCAGCTCACCGCGCCGATGATCGGCACGAATGGGCTGGCCGAGATCTGGTCGCTGCCGACGCTGTCGACCACCGTCACCCTGCGCCTGCACCCCGGCGCGCGCCGCAACGGTCGCGCGGACGACAAGGCGGGGACCGTGGTGCTCAACGCCGTCGTCCGTTTCGATTCGGTGGAGCCCTTCGACGAGGCGCCGATCGCCGGTCTGCGTGAGCTGCCAGGCAGCCAGCGCCGAATCCTGCTCGACACCTTGCCCATCGGCGCCGCCGACGACCTCGGTGGCCGCGACGGCTACCGCGGCACCCTCACCGCGCTCGCCGACATCGCCGTACCGACCATCGGCTGCGGCCAGTTGATCGGCGCCGACGAGCGCGGCCAGGGCATCGCGGTCCCGTTGATCGGCGCGGGCACCCGCCACGTCGACGTGATCGGCAACCTCGACCTCGCGCAGCAGGTGGTCCTGCGGGCCACCGCGCTCGGCGCCCACGCCGTCGTGCACACCTCCCGCCCGCAGGCGTGGCAGTCGATGGTGGCCAATCTGGCCACTCCCCAGCTGCTGTCGATCGCGCCGCGCGCCGCGGGCGCGACCCCGCAGCCCCCGCCCGGCCCGCCGCCGGTCCCCGCGGCCCCCTACCCCACCACGACGGTCCTGGTCTTCGACGGCATCGCCCCCACCACCCATCTGGGCGGCGCGACCATCGTCGAAGTCCGCACCGCCGAACGTGATCCGGAAGCGATGCCGCCGGATGTCACCCTCATCCAGGACCCGTACGCCCCGAACCGGATCACGGTGCGCACCAGCACCGGCAGCGCGACGGTGTCGATGGTGACTACCCCTGACGAGATGCACTACATCGGCGAATCACTCGCGGCGCGATGAGTCCGGGCTGAGCGACGACCTCAGCCCGAACAGCGCCGACAGCGTGAATCAACCCCGCACGGGCCGACCTCGAGGAGGCCCCGCCCGCGCAGCGGGCATAGCGGCCCAGCCCGACGAAAACGGGGCGAGACCATGTGCCGCAGGCACGAGTCTCGCCCCGTTTTCGTTGGGCCCCAAGGGGGCCGCGCTCGAGCGCGCCAGCGCTCCGATAACTCAGAAGTCGGCGAAACCGTCGCCGACCTTGCCGTCGGCCTCGAGCGCGCGGTTGAGCGCGGACTCGACCTGAGCGGCGAGCTTGTCGAGCTTGTCGAGGGTGTCGGTCAGCTCGGTGGTGACGTTCTTGTGCGCGGTGTCGAAGTTCGAGATCGCGTTGTCACCCTGCAGGTTGTTCCGGAAATCCGAAGCGGCGCCCTCGAGTTCGTCGATTTCGCCCTTCATCTTCCCGCCGTAGGTCTGCAGGTCGCTGAACAGCTCGTTCATCGCCGCGGGATCGTAAAGAATGGTCATGAGCTCAGTTCCTGTTCGTGTCTGATGCGCGGTCAGAGGTTGGTGTAGCTGCCGCCGCCGCTGGTGGCGCCACCGCCGGACAGGCCTTGGCCGTCCATGTTCACCAGGGTGGACTTACCGGTGTTGACGGCTTCGGTGAGCCGGTCGAACTTCTTGTTCAGAGCGTCGGCCTCGTCGTGCCAGGCCTGGGCGACCTTCACGAACTCGTCGGAGGCGTCACCCTTCCAGCCGCGCAGCACGGCCTGGGCCGCGTCGTCGATCTGGCCGACCGACGTACGAAGGTTGTTGATGGTGCCTTCGAGCTTGGAGACGACGCCGTCTACGCCGCCGGCTTCTACACCTACTGGTCCCTGAGGGGGCATGTGCCGAACCTTTCCTACTTGATGGTTGAAACGAGAGATGGCTTAATCGGGCCGCCACCCCCCACCGGGAAGCCCCTCGAGGAGCGCACCGACTGCCTGGGTCAGGCGGTGGTCGGTGCCCGGCGTGATGGTCGACCACACCTGCCCGTCGGGCGCCGTCATCGGCGCGACGACGATCCGGCCGCGCGCGGTGTGGTACCTGTCTCTTAAACAAAACTGACGCGGCCGCCGCATAGAGAGGTGTTTTTATCGGGGGTGGCCGGTGGATTGAG
>NZ_JBHXMY010000003.1:0-7106 GCF_042720195.1 Nocardia sp. NPDC058497
CCAGCCCCAGCGTATTTGGTGCGGCTGCACTCGACAGGGGTGTTTATGTCAAGTGTGCGCAGGGGTGTGGTGGGCTCCACGGCGAGAAACCGTGTGAGGAAGTCGAGGAATCGACCGTGATGGGCGCGTGCGCTCGCAGCTGAGTAAAGCTCCGGATTCATTTCGAGATCAAGCTGACAGTTGTCTGCTGCTTGGACGAAGTTGAGGGCAAAGTCTTCAATTACGCCGGTAGTCAGTACGTATGCCCGGCCATGCGCTCGGCCGAGTGTGACCTTGTCGTTGTACGCCATGATGGTCACCCACGGACCGAAGAACTCTGTTGCGCCGTCGTCATCAAGGCCATCGGTCTCGCCGACTACATCGCGGCGAATGGCATTGTGCCAGTACCGCTGGTGCCGCAGTGCACCGGACACTTCAATCTGAACCACCCGCAGAAACTCGGCGCAGGTGGTCTCGTCACCGAGCCGCAGCCGTAGCGGAACGACATTGGACGTGCTGCCACAAGAATGGCGGGTTGCAGCAGTCAGTCGCGCAGCCACGGGCAGACTCAGAGTCACCTCGTCGGTGTCGATCCAACCGGCCAAGTATGTCGCGAAGGCTGCGATGAGCACGCCTGCGGGAGTGGAGTCGAGACGGGTCGCTGCATCCGCCAGAAGTCTGCTCTGCTCGGGCGAGAACTCTGCGTGTGTCACTGTATTTCCGGCGGCGGGTGCCGCTGACCGGCGAACGAGTGAGGATCGTTGCTTCAAACCCTTCATTCGTGCGGTCCAGTACTGACGGTCGCGTTCGTAGCGAGGGCTTGCACGGTAGGCGATCTCGGAATCGCTGACATTTCGGAGGGAAGGAGCATCGAGGGGCGGAGTATTGATCCCGTAGACAGAGTCCGTATAGAGCTGAGCGATCCGCTGGATACCTACCATCGCCCCGAAACCGTCCAGCACGATGTGGTGGGCTCGTAGGTACCAGAACCATCGGTCATCCGAGAGCCGAAGCACTGACATCCGTAGCAGCAGAGAATCGAGAAGATCTACTGGGGTGGTGTATTCCGCGCGCATCCACGCCACGGCCTCGGCTTGCGGGTCGGCTGTTCCACGCAGATCGATCAACGCCGGGCTGACATCGATAGCTGGATCGATGACCTGTCGCGGCTCCCCACCCTCCACCACTATCCGAACGCGTCCTGCACCGAGTTCGTCGGCCATGCGAACGATCGCAGCCGTCAAAGTCGCCATATCGATCTCGCCACGAATGTCGATGTATTGAGCGATGTTGATCGGAACGAGCGGGTCCATGTGTTGCGCGTACCACAGGCCCAGCTGAGTCGGCGAAAGCTCGAACGCTTCGGTCAGGTCGTATGTTGAGTCGGTCATGCAAATCCCCCTCGCACAGATGCACAGCGAGGCTACCGGGTCATCGTGATCACCGCGAGCCAGTGCCACGTCCGGGAAGGCTGATGCAGTAGCTAGTACTCACTACTTCCTGATCACCCGGTGCGTGGTGCGCTGGTCTAGCCCCTGCTCCGCACGATCTGCGTGGGCGGGCTGATCGGTTTCGTCTTCTCCTACATCGTGTTCCGGATCATAGAATCCGATATCCGGGCACTACTGCGCGTGACCGGAGCGCGGACACCGGGTCAGGAGTAGACCTTCGGATCGAGGGTGCCGATGTAGGGCAGGTCGCGGTAGCGCTCGGCGTAGTCGAGGCCGTAGCCGACGACGAATTCGTTCGGGATGTCGAAGCCGACGTGCGCGACCTCGACGGGGGTGCGCAGCGCGTCGGGCTTGCGCAGCAGGGTGACCACTTCCAGCGAGGCCGGGTTGCGGGTGGCCAGGTTGCGCAGCAGCCAGGACAGGGTCAGACCGGAGTCGATGATGTCCTCGACGATCAGCACATTGCGGCCCGCGATGTCCTTGTCCAGGTCCTTCATGATGCGCACGACGCCGGAGGACGAGGTGGACGAACCATAGGACGACACAGCCATGAACTCGAGCTGGGTCGGGATCGGCAGCGCCCTGGCGAAGTCGGTCATGAAGAAGATCGCGCCCTTGAGGACACCGATCAGCAGGAGGTCGCCCTCGGGAGCGTCGGGTGGGTACCGCTTGGCGACGAGCTCGGCCAGCTCTTCGATCTTGGCCTTGATCTGGTCTTCGGTGATCAGCACCGATGCGATGTCGTCTCCGTACACGGAAGTGGGTGTCCCTTCGGTGGTCATGTGGCATCGTTTCGCGGCTGCACGCGCACCGTCAGCGTGCCATGCTCGCGCGCCACGACCAACCTGTGGTCCCTCCCGCCACCCGCCACCGCGACCCCACCCTGCCCGCGCCAGTTGCTCACCAGCTCGTCGATCGCTTGTAAATGGGCGTTCAGCAAGCCGCTCACGCCCTGTTCGGCGAGCCAGGCCCTGATCGTTCTGCGCCGCAGCGCCGGGGCGGCAGTGGCCAGGATCTCGATCGATAACGCCGGTCGATCGGTGTCGCCGGCGCCACGGTCGCCCGTGCTCGCCGCACGCAGCAAATCGGCGGTGAGTACGTCGAGCACCTCGCCATCGGCGCGAAGTTGATCCGCCGTCCGCGCCAGCGCCCGCGCCACACCGCCCCCGAGCACGTCCCCGAGCAGCGGCAGCACTTCGTTCCGCACCCGCACCCTGGTGTACGCGGGATCGAGATTGTGCGGGTCGTCCCACGGTTCGATGCCGAGATCAGCACACATCCGCACGGTCTCCGCCCGCCGGACGCCGAGCAACGGCCGCCCCCACGGCGGATTCCACGCCGACATCCCGTGAATCGACCGTCCGCCGGAGCCACGGGCCAGCCCGAGCAGGACGGTTTCGGCCTGGTCGTCGAGGGTGTGCCCGAGCAACACCGGCCTACCCGCACGCACCGATTCCAGGGCCGCGTACCTGGCCGCCCGAGCCGCAGCCTCGGTCCCGCCTTCACGTCCGACCTCGACCGGCAGTACCTGAGCTTCCACACAGCCCAGCGCGAGCGCCTGCTCGGCCGCCCGCGCAGCCACCTCCCCCGACCCGTCCTGCAACCGATGGTCCACCACGACAGCCGTCACGTCCCCCGCCTCGACGACAGCAGCAGCAACCAACGCCAGCGAATCAGCACCCCCGGACAACCCAACGACGACCGGCATCCGCCCACCCCGCGCCGCAACCCACTCCCGCACCCCGCGCCGCACGGCCAAAACAGCCGACGTCTCAGGCAGTCGCGCTCTCATCCTGTTCCGCCTCTCCGCGAATTCAGGCCAGACCCGCCTGCCACCAAAGTTGTGTCGGCGGCTGGCAGTGATCGGGATGGGCAAGTTTGCCCGTACCCGGTGAGTTACCCATGTGCTCGCGTTGCCGTCCGTTGTCCAGGGGCTACAACACGCGGGTGATCCAGCGGTCTGGGTCGTCTATTTCGTCGAGCCTCGGCAGCGTCTCCGCGTTGGTCCACACCGTGTTGAACTCCGCGACCCCGACCCGCTCGACAACAGCGTCGACGAACTTCTTCCCCCGCACATACTGCGCGACCTTCGCGTCCACCCCGAGCAGCGCCCGCAGCAACCGCTGGATCGGATTGGTCGGCTTCTTCCTGCGCTGGTCGAAGGCGGAGCGGATGTCGGCGACGGTCGGCACCACGGCGGGTCCGACGGCGTCCATGACGTGATCGGCGTGGCCTTCGAGCAGGGTGCCGAGCATGAGCAGCCGGTCGAGGGCCTCGCGCTGCGGCGGGGCCTGGGCGGCGCGCAGCAGGCCGACGATCCCGCGGCTGTTGGGGTCGTCGGCGGTGTCGCCGTCGCGCCGCGACCGCACCTCGGCGATCAGCCTGCTGAGCATCTCGCTCATCGGTTCCTCGCCGACCTCGCTGAGGATGTCGACATTGGTGCGCATGTAGTCGGCCAGCCACGGCGCCGAGGAGAACTGCACCCGGTGGGTCACCTCGTGCAGGCAGACCCACAGCCGGAAGTCGGACGGGTCGACGCCGAGCGCCCGCTCGACGCTGAGGATATTGGGCGCGACCAGCAGCAACGTGCCGTCCTCGCCGGTGAACGGGTCGTACTGGCCGAGGATCGCGGTGGACAGGAACGCCAGCATGGTCCCGGCTTGCAGCCCGGCGGGCTTGCCGACGAATCTGCCGACCGGGGTGGTGGTGTCGGTGCCGGTGAGCACGGCCATCGAGTCGGCGGCGGCGGCGATCCAGCCGGGCCGGTCGACGATCCTGGCCTCGGGCACCGGCCGGTCGTCGAGCAGTCCGCTGACCTCACGCACCGGCCCTTCGGCCCGCACCGAGGCGGTGGCGAGCTCGGCGACGACCTGTTCGGCGGTCTGCCGCGAGGTGCGCGGCCCCGCGGGCGCCAGCACCGCGCCGGTGCGCGCGGCGAGCCGCCAGTCCACGGCGCCGCTGAATCCGGAGGTCGTGCGCCCGGTCTTGTCCTCGGTCATCGCCACCCGCTCTCAGGAGCATCCGCAGTTGCGCAGGGTGCCCGCGACCGCGTCGAGCGCGGGCCTGCTGACCTCCGGCAGTCGGTCGTTGGACATCAGCGCGAAGGTCAGTACCCGGCCGTCCCGGTCGAGCACATACCCGACCAACGCGCTCGCGACGCTCAGAGTTCCGGTCTTGGCGCGCACCCAGCCCGCGCCTGCCCGGTTCTGGGTGACGAAGCGCGGCGCCAGCGTCCCGGTGCCGCCCGCGACCGGCAGGTCGTCCAGCAGCGATGCGAGAGCCGCTGCGCGCGGGTCGTTTTCGGGCCTGGCCTGGGTGCCGGCGGGCACCACCGTGGAATCGCCGGTCGGCTTGGCCGCGGTCGCGATGATCGAGTCGAGCAGCCGCGGCGGCACCCGGTCGTCGACCGAGAGCCCGCTGTTGTCGGCCAGGTGCAGCCCGGCGACGTCGAATCCCGCGGTGGTCAGCGCCGCGGTCGTGGCCGCGACCGCACCGGCGAAGGAGGCTTCGCGCCCGGTCGCCACCGCCAGTTCCCGCCCGATCGTCTCGGCGAGCACATTGTCGGAGTGGATCATCATGTCGTGCAGGCGAACTCGCAGCGGCGCCGATTCCACCTTCGCGATCTCGGCGCCGTTGCGCGCGGCCGGACCGACCCGCACCGCGGCGGGGTCGACGCCTAGTTCGGCGGCCAGCGCCCGCCCGGCCTCCAGCGCGGGGGTGGAGGTGCGCGGCGAGTAGTCGGCCGACGGATCGAAGCGGCCGCCGTCGAGCATGATCGGCTCGATCGGGGTGATCGAGCCCTCCGGGATGTCGATCGGGTCCCAGCCCGAGGCCATGGTCGGCCCGGTGTAGGCGGAGGTGTCGACGACGATCGCGTTCACCTGCCTGCCGGAGGCCTTGACCTGCGCGGCCAGATCCGCGATCCGGGCGCCGTCGGTGTAGTAGCCTCCGTCGGCCCTGGTGGTCAGCGTCGGATCGCCACCCGCGACGAGCACCAGCTCCCCCGGCGCACCGGCGACGACCCTGGTCGGCACCCGCTGATCGTCGGGCAGCGTGAGCAGCGCGGCCGCGGTCAGCATCACCTTGGCGGTGGAGGACGGGATCATCGCCTTGGCCGGATCCTGGCTCCACAGCACCGCGCCGCTGGTCGGATCGGTCACCTGACCGGCGAAAGCGCCCAGATCAGGGCTGCCGACCACGGACGCCAGCGCCGCGGCGATCCCCGCGGCGGTCGGCGCGGGCGCGTCCGACCTGGCCGGGGTGATCTCCGCGACGGGCTGACCGGTGGACGGCGGCGGCGCCACGGTGAGGCCACCGTGCCGGAATTCCGGTGACCACGGTTTCGCGATCGCCGCGAACCCGCCCGCGATCACCAGCACCGCGACAACCACCGCGGTCAGCCAGATCCACAGCGACGATCGCCCACCCCGCGATCCCGTCTTCTCGGCGCTTCGATCGATCACGACCGTCGGTGCTTCGCTGCCATAGGGCGGATGACCCATTCCGCGCTGATCCATCAGGCCACCTGGCCAGCCGGAATCTCGAACCCTGACATCAACGCCTCACCGATCCTCGACTGTCTCGCCCGACGCGCCTCGACTGCGCGCTGAGCCGCCTGCCGCACCGGTGTTCCAGCACACCACACTATCCTCGTTGCGCAACGGTTCCCCAGAACGATCTGGCGAGTCGGCAGACCGCACTCGAACGAGCAAGGAGATGGCGTGGAGTTCGACGTCACCATCGAGATCCCCAAGGGTTCTCGGAACAAGTACGAGGTCGATCACGAGAGCGGCCGGGTCAAGCTCGACCGGTACCTGTACACCTCCATGGGCTACCCGGCCGACTACGGCTTCATCGAGAACACCCTCGGCGAGGACGGCGATCCGCTGGACGCGCTGGTGCTGCTGCCCGAGTCGGTGTTCCCCGGCGTCATCGTCGAGGCCCGCCCGGTCGGCGTGTACCGGATGACCGACGAGGCAGGCGGCGACGACAAGGTGCTGTGTGTGCCCGCGGGCGACCCCCGCTGGGATCACATCCAGGACCTGGCCGACGTCTCGGAGTTCGAGCTGTCCGCGATCAAGCACTTCTTCGAGCGCTACAAGGACCTCGAGCCGGGCAAGTTCGTCCAGGGTTCGGAGTGGCTGGACCGCGCCGAGGCCGAGAAGATCATCGACGAGTCCTTCGCCCGCCTGAAGGAATCCGGCCACTGAGCTGACAGTGCACGAAAAACGGGAAGTCCGAACCAGCTTCGGGCTTCCCGTTTTCGTTACCCCGTCCGGGCCGCCGACCCCCCGGCGACGACGCGGCTCGCCTGCGCGAATCCCGGTGTACATAACATAATCTATCGCGTGAACAGTTATGTTCGCCACCGCCGCAACCCGATTGGGCCCTTCTCGCAGGCGCTTGGATCAGTACCAGATGTACAGATCCCAGCCGTCCCAGGCCTCGGTGCACTCCCAGTAATAGCCGCCGGTGTAGGGCGATTCGCCGTCGGCGCGACAGGCGGTCAGCGTGGCGTAGGTGCCGTAGTAGGTCCCGGCCGGTCCGGCGGCGGCATTGCCCGCGGCGACCGTCGACACCCCGGCGACGGTCGCGACGGCCACCAGTCCGGCGGCGGTGGGGGGTTTTTTGCGCAGGGCGGGTGCGACTCTGTGCGCGGTTAGACGGCGTGATCGG
>NZ_JBHXMY010000003.1:7116-42688 GCF_042720195.1 Nocardia sp. NPDC058497
AGCGTGGGGGTCGGGGTTGGTTGGGGGGTGTGTGGCGGGGGGGGGGGGGGGGGTGGTTGTGGCGGGGGGGCGCGCGCTCCCGAGCGGGGGCCTGCGGAGACGGCCAGCAGTCCGGCGGCGATGGTGGATTTGATGCGCATGTCGTGTGCTCCTCTGTGCTCGTTTCGACGTCTTGAACGGTATGGGCATTCAAACCTCGAAACAGCCACCCCTAGGGGGACTTTCGGCTCCACCATGGGCACTTCACCTTCCCCACCCCTGAGCCGGTAGTGCAGGCACCACCACCGCGCACCGGTGGGCGCGACCACGAATTCGGGCGCGCGCGGCATGGGCGGGACCCCGAGGAATTTCTACGCTCGAAACAGTCAGGCACGCACCGTTTCAGCAGGAGGAAAGCGCAGCTCATGACCATTTTTCGCAGCAGGTCCCGCCACATCGTCGCCGCGGGCGTGTGCGCCGTCGCACTCCTCGCCGTGCCCGCGTGCGGCAAGGAGACCGCGCCGGGGCCCGAGGTACAGCAGGCCCTGGACGCCTTGGTGCGGGCGGGCTTTCCCGGCGCCCAGGCCGTGATCACCACCCCGGCGGGCGAGCGGACCGTCACCGCGGGCGTCGGCGACATCGCCTCCGGCGCACCGTTCCCCGACGGCGCCTTCGTCCGGATCGGCAGCAACACCAAGAGTTTCGTCGCCACCGTGATTCTGCAACTGGTCGCGGAGGGCAAGGTCGAGCTGGACGCTCCTGTCGAGCGCTATCTGCCCGGTGTCGTGCACGGCAACGGCAACGACGGCAACCGCGTCACCGTGCGTCAGCTGCTCCAGCACACGAGCGGCCTCCCCGACTACCTGCCCAGCGGCGACCCCAGCGCGACAGCGGATTCCCAGAAGCTCGAGCCGGACTCCGAGGCCGCCCGCTGGCATCGCTACACACCGGCGGAGCTGGTCGCCATCGCGATGGCGATGCCGCCGCTGTACGAGCCGGGCGCGAAAGCGGTGTACACCAACACCAACTACATCCTGCTCGGCATGCTCATCGAGCGGGTCACCGGCCATTCCGCCGCCGCCGCGATCAACGCCAGGATCATCGAGCCACTCGGCCTGCGTGACACCTACTTTCCCGCCCCCGGAGATACCGGCCTACGCTCCCCGCACCCGCGCGGGTATGAGGAAACCGATGGCACCCGTATCGATTTCACCTACTTCGAACCCTCCATGGCGGGTGCCGCCGGAGCGATGATCGCCACCGGCGCCGACCTGAACCGCTTCTTCACCGCCCTGCTGGCCGGGAAACTGCTGCCTGCCGCGCAACTCGACGAGATGCGCCGCACCATATCGATCGATCGGATGCCCTCGGCCGGTTACGGATTGGGCCTGGTCCAGCACACCGCACCCTGCGGCGAGCTGATCACCGGCCACGGCGGCAGCATCCCGGGCTTCGGCACCCACACCGGCGTCACCGCCGACGGTGTCGCGGTCACCCTCACGGTGAACGAGCTGCCCGACAGCGAGGAGCAGGCCCAACTCGTCGACCAGACCTACGACACCATCGTGTGCGCGTCGTGAGGCACCGACCTCACCTGCCGGGACGCGCGTTGAGATAGGCCAGCACGGCCAGGACCCTGCGGTGCCCCGACTCGTCGGCGGCCAGCCCGAGCTTGGCGAAAATGCTGCGAATGTGTTTGAGCACAGCGCCTTCGGTGACGACCAGGCGTTCGGCGATGGCGGCATTGGCCTGGCCCTCCGCCATCAGCGCGAGCACTTCCCGTTCCCGCGCGGTGAGGGTCGCCAGCGGGTCGTCGGCGCGGCGGCGGACCAGCAGCTGCGCGATCACTTCCGGGTCCATCACGGTGCCGCCCGCGGCGACCCGGTGCAGTGATTCGAGGAACCGGTCGACCTTGCCGACCCGCTCCTTGAGCAGATAGCCGACCCCGCCCGCGCCGTCGCCGAGCAGTTCGGCGGCGTAGCTGTCCTCCACGTAGGACGACAGGACGAGCACCGGCAGGCCCGGGTGCACGGTCCTGGCGCTGACCGCGGCGCGCAGGCCGTCATCGGTGAACGTCGGTGGGAGCCGCACATCGACGATCACCCCGTCCGGGCGGTCGGCGGTGACGACGGCGAGGAAGTCCTCGGCATTGTCGACGGCGGCGGCCACCTCGATCCCGGCGGTCTTCAGCAGCAGGACGAGTCCTTCCCGCAGGAGGGCGTCGTCCTCGGCGATCACGACCCGCACGGCAACTCCACCCGCACCAGAGTAGGCCCACCGTCCGGGCTGCTCAGCGTCATCCGGCCGTCGAGCGCTTCGGCCCTGCGGCGGATACCGGCGAGCCCGCCGCCGTCGGTCACGGTCGCCCCGCCGATACCGTCGTCGCGGATCTCGACTGTGAGCAGGTCGGACGCTCCGCCCAGCTCGATCGACAGAGTCTCGGCGGCAGAATGTTTGGTGGCATTGGTGATGGCCTCGGCGATGACGAAGTAGGCCGCCGCCTCCACCGCCATCGGCCTGCGGGTGATGCCGTTCAGCTCGACCACGCACGGGATCGGGCTGCGCGCGGCCAGCGCGGAGACGGCACTGGGCAGGCCGCGATCGGACAGGACCGGCGGATAGACGCTGCGCACCACATCACGCAGTTCGGCCAGCGCGGCCGATGCCGTGTCCTGCGCGGTGCGCACCATCCGGTCGGCGGCGACGGGATCGCGCTCGCGCAGTTGTTCGGCCAGTCCGAGCTGCATGATCACCGCCGCGATCCTGGCCTGGGCGCCGTCGTGCAGGTCGCGTTCGATGCGGCGCAGTTCGGCGCCGTGCGCGTCGAGGGCGGCGGCCCTGGTCGTGGTGAGCTCGGCGACCCGGTCGGCCAGCATCGCGTGCTCGTCCGGGGCGAGCAGCGCACGGGCCACCCGGGCCTGGGCGTTCGCCGCCGCGGGCGAGCGCACGACGAGCGCACCGAAGACGAGGCCGAGCAGCGCGCTCAGTACGGCCGTCGGCCAGGAGTCGACGGTCAATCCGTTGCTCGCGGGCATCCCGTCCGGCGCCGTCCACCACAGCGCCGCGATCAGCAGTTGCTGCACCGCACTCAGCGGCAGCGCCACCGTCAGCGCGGCCAGCGGGAGCCCGAACACCCCGTGCAGGACGAGCCAGGCGAAGTCGCGCCGGTTCGCCGGGTCGGCCGCCAGGGTCGCGAGCTGCTCCCGCAGGTCACCCGTCAGCGGACGGTAGGCCTGCGTGATCGGCGCGCCGAGCCGCTTGCCCGCCCTGCGCCGTTCCAGGGTGAGCAGCGGGCGAATCAGCTTCACCGCCTCCGGGAGCGCGGGTATCCCGATCCCGATCAGGCTCGCCGCCGCGACGATCGCCAGCGCGACCACCGCGAACAGCGAGGCGACGCCGGTCAGCGCGCCGACCATCAGATAGCCGACAGCGGCGGGCAGCCGACGTAATCGCCGTCCTGCTCCGCCGCTGTCGATGGGACTCACGCGTCGATCATGCCCGGCCCGCGTGGTTCTCGCGCCGGTCCCCGTCCGGACCACTCGACTGCGCCGCGGTGTCGACCAGCGCACCGACGCCGTCCGCGGCCTTCGCATCGCCCGCCGCCTGGATTCCGCTCTGCATCCGCAGCGGAACCTCCTTCCAGAACAGCACGAGGAGCAGCGCGAGCAGCGCCACCGCGGTGCCGACCAGGAACACCGTCGACATCGAGTCGGCGAAACCGACCTGGAACGGCTTGGCCAGCGCCGGATCCAGCTGCTGGATGATCGAGCTGTCCTGCAGCACAGCGCCGGCGGCCGACGTGTCGTGCGCCAGGAGCCCCTTGGCCAGGGCAGCGTCGGCCGGGTTCGCGCTCTGCGCACCGGCGACAACGGCCTGCTGATAGGTGGGATCGGCGGCCGACTGCTGCAGCTGCTCGGTGATGTTCGGGGTGAGCAGCGAGAACAGGATCGACAGGAAGACCGCGGCGCCGAGGGTGCCGCCGATCTGCCGGAAGAAGGTGGCCGACGCCGTCGACACGCCCATGTCCTTGGGCGGCAACGCGTTCTGCAAGGCCAGCGTCAGCGGCTGCATCAGGTTGCCCAGGCCGAAGCCGGTCAGCGCCATGAAGATCATCGCCAGCCACAGCGGGCTGTCGGCGTCGAGCAGGTGCAGCAGGAACAGCCCGAGGGTCAGCGCGGCCGCGCCGATCACCGGATACACCCGGTAGCGACCGGTTTTCGAGATCAACCGACCCGACACGATCGAACCGATCATCAGCCCGAGCACCATCGGCAGCATCTGCAGACCTGCCTCGGTGGGGCCTGCGCCCCGCACGACCTGCAGGTACTGCGGCAGCAGCAGCATACCGCCGAACATCGCGGCGCCGACGACGAACGAGATCACCACGCCCAGCGCGAAGGTCCCGTTCGAGAAGATGCGCAGCGGGATCAGCGCGGCATCGCCCATGTACTTCTCGACCGCGACGAAGCCCGCGAGACCGAGCGCGCCGATGACATAACAGAGCACCGATCCGGTACTCCCCCAACCCCATTCACGCCCCTGCTCGGCGACGATCAGCAGCGGAACCAACCCGACCGCGAGAACGACAGCGCCCGCGAAGTCGATGCGATGGGTGGCGTGCGGCTTACGCGGCAGGTGCAGCACCCTGGTCACCACGACCAGCGCGAGCAGGCCCAGCGGCACGTTCACCAGGAACACCCAGCGCCAGCCGGTGATGCCGAGAATGGTGTCCTGCCCGGCGAGCAGACCACCCAGCACCGGGCCGAGCACGCTCGAGATACCGAACACGGCAAGGAAATAGCCCTGGTAGCGGGCGCGTTCCCGCGGACCGATGATGTCGCCCATGATGGCCAGCGCCAGCGACATCAACCCGCCCGCGCCAAGACCCTGGAACGCGCGGAAGGCCGCCAGCTGGTACATCGAGGTGGCCAGCGTGCACAGCAGCGAGCCGATGATGAACAGCCCGATGGCGGTGAGGAAGAACGGCTTGCGGCCGAACATGTCCGAGAGCTTGCCGTAGAGCGGGGTGCTGATCGTGGCGGTGATGAGGTAGGCCGTCGTCGCCCAGGCCTGCAGCGAATAGCCGTGCAGGTCGTCGGCGATGGTGCGGATGGAGGTCGACACGATCGTCTGATCGAGCGAGGCCAGCAGCATGCCGAGCATGAGGCCGGACAGGATGGTCAGGATCTGGCGGTGGGTGAAACCGGCGGGTGATTCCACCGGGGCCGCGGTTGTCGTCACGAATCGGTCTCCATCGCGGTGGTGCTCAGTACGGGCGAGCGGGTCAGCAGGTTCGGGCGGGCCGCGTCGTAGTCGTCGACGAAGCGGGTCAGCAGCGCGGCGAAGCTCGCGCGGTCGGCGCTGGACCAGTTCTCGGTAACGATGGCGACGGACTCCCGGCGCCGCGACCGGATCCGCTCGGCGGTCTCGCGGCCGTGGTCGGTCACCTGGAGGACGGTGGCGCGGCCGTCGTCGGGATCGGCGGCGCGCACCACCAGTCCCCGCTCCACCAGCTGCGCGACCTGCCTGCTCACCGTCGACGCGTCCGAGTGCACCGCCTCGGCTAGCGCGCCCGAGCGCATCGGCCCGTCGCAGACCAGCCGGAACAGTGCGACGAAGCCCGCCGGGTCGATACCGGAACGGTCCTTGATCTGGGCCAGCGTCCGGTCGCGCAGGCGGTGCAGCCGGACGAGCTGGAGCGCGATCGAGTCGATCGCGGGCTCGTTCTCAGTCACTCTTTCACCTTTACTTGCATCAATCAATTAGTTGTGTGATGCAAGTATGTAGGCAGAACGGTCGCCGGGGCAACCGTTTGAACTGCCTTTACTCGCCCTTGAACTCGGGGGCGCGCTTCTGGAACACCGCCGTGATCGCCTCGGTGAGGTCCTTCGACGGCAGGAACGCCGCGTTCCACGTCGACACGTAGCGCAGGCCCTCGGCCACCGCGGGGGCGGTCCGCTGCTCGAGCACGTCCTTGATGCCCTGCACCACCAGCGGCGGGTTGTCGGCGATCTCGCGGGCCATCGCGTGCGCGGCGGCGACCACGGCCTCCTGATCGGCGAACACCTCGTTGACCAGGCCCATCCGCTCGGCGCGCGCGGCGTCGATGTCCTTGGCGGTGAACGCCAGCTCGCGCAGGTTGCCCTCACCGATGATGCCGGGCAGGCGCTGCAGCGAACCGATGTCGGCGACGATCGCCACCTTCGCCTCGCGCAGGCTGAACTGGGCGTCCTCGCTGGCCAGGCGGATATCGGCGGCGGCGATCAGGTCCAGACCACCACCGATGCACCAGCCCGAGACCGCGGCGATCACCGGCTTGGTGCACTCGGCGACCGCGGTCACCGAGGCCTGCATGCCGCGGACCACCTTGAGGAACTCGGTGCGCGGCGCCGCCTTCGCGTCGTCGGCCAGCACGGGCGCGAGCATGCCGCCCATCGCCGCCAGGTCGAGCCCGAACGAGAAGTGCTTGCCCGCGCCGGTGAGCACCACCGCGCGCACCCGCGGGTCGGCGTCGAGCTCGCGGAAGATCTCCGGCAGCTCGCGCCAGAAATCGGGTCCCATCGCATTGCCCTTACCCGGCCCGGTCAGCGTGACCTGGGCAACGTGGTCGGCGATCTCGACGGTGAAGGCCTGCCAATCAGTCATGGGCCGAGTCTATTGGCGCGCGGCCAGGGACGCGCGCGGCCCCTTGTGTCAACCCCAAATTCCCGCTCCCCCGGCATATTTCCCGCAATCGACTTACTCTGGATCTCATGCGCAGGTCGTCTCTTCCGGCGGTCGCATGCCGCGTCGCCGACACCCTCATCGCCCGCGGGCATCACGGCGTCATCGTTTCCCCCGAGACGCCAGCCCCCACCGCGGTCGATGCCGCCCGAGCCATGGGCGCCCACCCCACCGCGATCACCACCGCCCAGGTCTTCCTCCTCGACAACGACCCCGTCCTGATCCTGGTCGCGGGCCACCACCAGGTCGACCTGACCCGCACCGGCAAACGCCTGGAAGGCGCCCTGATCCCCGCCCCCACCGCCCTCGTCGAGCGCATCACCGGCCAGCACATCGACGGCACCGCCCCCGTAGGCCACCCGACAAACCTCCCCACCTGGGTCGACACCGCCCTCGCCGCCCACCCCGAGGTCTGGGCCGCGGGCGGCCACCCGAACACGGTGTTCCGCACCAACTTCCGCGAATTGGTCCGCATCACCGCAGGCCTGCCGATCGAGATCGACTGAGGTCGACCGCGCGTGATGTGCGTCAACCGGGCAGACCGGCCCCTGGGCGAGGTTCCGGCGCGGGCGTAGTTTGGGGCGGTGAGTGAAGTGCGACGTACTCCGGCCGACCTGGTGGTTCCCGATGATCTGAGCGGGATCACCGCCGAGCAGTACCGGGAATCGATGCGGCACTATCCGGCCGGGGTGACCGTGGTGACCATCGGCGCGGAGACCGGCCCGGTGGGCTTCACGGCGACGTCGTTCGCCTCTCTCTCCCTGGAACCGCCCCTGGTGTCGTTCAACATCGCCCACACCTCGTCGAGCATCGATGCCCTGCGCGCCGCCGGCTCGGTCGTCATCCACTTCCTCGGCGAACACCAGCACCACCTGGCCCACCGCTTCTCCCGCACCGCCGCCGACCGCTTCACCGACCGCTCCCTGTGGACCACCCTCGACACCGGCGAACCAGTCCTGCACGGCACCCCCATCTGGCTCCGCACCACCCTCCACCAACTCATCGACATCGGCGACCACACCCTCGCGGTAGGCCTCGTCACCCGAGTCCACGACCAAACCCACGAAACCCCCACCGCAGCCCCCCTCCTCTACTACAACGGCAAATACCACCGCCCCACCGCCCTCGACACCTGAGCGCACATAGTCGTACAATATTTCGTACGACTACCCAGTGAGGCTCGCATGACTGCACTACCGATCTCCACCGCCCGCCAGAACCTGTTCAAACTGGTTCAGCAGGTCAACGACGACCACGACACGGTCACTGTCGTCACCAAGTCGGGTGAGAATGCCGTGCTTGTTGCCGAGTCAGATTGGAATTCCATCCAGGAGACCCTGTACGTCCTCGCCACGCATGGTGGCGTGCGGCTGCTCGAATCCGCCCGAGACGCACGCGAAGGCAAGTTCGAGGCACACGAGCTGATAGATCCCGATGCCTGAACGCAAGCTGGCGTTCAGCGCGTACGGGTGGGAGACGTACACATCGTGGCTCGCAAGAGACCGAACGGTCCTCAAGGCTGCGAACAAGGTAATCGCAGCCGCACTGTCCGACCCGTTCACGGGCATCGGGAAGCCGGAGCCATTGAAGCACCACCTCGCCGGTAACTGGTCGCGCCGGATCACCCGAGAGCATCGAATGATCTACTACGTCACCGATTCCGAGATAGTCGTCATCGCGGTCGGCGGGCATTACGACGAATAGCCCGCCGACCATCACTCAGCCGATGAGGCAGGGGGCGGCGCCTGCGGGGGAATCGGGGGCGAGGGGGCGGGTTTCAGGGGTGGGGTTCCAAAGGCCTTCAGTGGTGGCGTAGTTCCAGGTCGGGCCGGATTCGGTGAGGGTGGTGATGGCGGCGATCAGGCGGTCGACGTCGGTGGCGGTGGTGCCGAGGCCGATGCTGGCGCGGAGGGCGGCGTCGAGGCCGAGGCGGGTGAGGAGGGGGTGGGCGCAGAAGCGGCCGTCGCGGATGCCGATGGCGTGTTCGGCGGAGAGGTAGGCGGCGACCTGGCCGGGGGCGTAGCCGGCGACGGTGAAGGCGACGATGCCGACGCAGTCGGGGCTGTCGGAGAAGATGCGGACGATGTCGACGCCGGGGATCGCGGACAAACCGTTGCGCAGGCGGTCGGCCAGGAAGCGTTCGTGGGCAACGAGTTCGGCAGGGTCGATGGCGGCCAGCGCATCACAGGCGGCCGCGATGGCCGCGGCACCGAGCACATTCGGTGAGCCAGCCTCGTGCCGCTGCGGCGCCGCGGCCCACTCGACCTGCCCCACACCGACATTGCGCACCGCTCCACCACCGGCCAGGTACGGCTCGCCCGCGTCGAGCCAGTCCCGCTTGCCGACCAGCACACCGGCACCGAACGGCGCGTACAGCTTGTGCCCGGAGAAGGCGAGATAGTCGATCCCGTTCTCGCGCAGGGAGATCCGGCGATGCGGGGCCAGCTGCGCCGCGTCGACGAGAATCCGCGCGCCGCACAGGTGGGCGATGGTGGCCAGCCGCTCCAGCGGCAGCACCTCACCGGTGACATTGGACGCCCCGGTCACCGCGAGCAACGCGGCGGGCTTGCTGCACAATTCGGCGACGACCCGCCGGATCGTCTCCTCGACGGTATCGGCGGCCTGCACGACGCGACGCCCGTGCGCGGTCCACGGCAGGAAGTTCGCGTGATGCTCGATATCGCGCACGACGGTATCGCCGGGCACGCACCCTGCCAGCAGGTTCAGCGAATCGGTGGTGTTGCGGGTGAACACCACGACCTGGTCGTCGCACGCGTCGACGAACCGGGCGACCGCGCCACGCGAGGCCTCGTAGCACTCGGTGGAGATCCGCGAGGCGTAGCCCGCACCGCGGTGCACGCTGGCGTAGTACGGCAGCAGCTGCGAAATCCGGTCGGTGACCTGCCGCAACGCGGGCGCGCTCGCCGCGTAGTCGAAGTTGGCGTAGGTGCTTGTGCCGCCCTGCACGAGCGGAACCTGCAGGTCGGCACCGGATACGGCGGCCAAGGCGCAGGTGGGGTCGATTACTGCGGTCATGACGAAATCCCGTCGGCTCAGGGACTCGTTCCCGAAAAGGGTGCTGCGAGTCCGCGCTTGCCGCGCCCACTGCGGACGGCGGCCTGGTCGTCACCCGGAGCACCCCACCGCGGAGGAGGGTTGCCGACCAGCTAGCCGGGGCTTGTCGCTGGTACTCGTGACCTGTCGACGAGAGTGACAGACGATCCCGCGAGCTGTCAACCACCCCCGAACCGGCGGGGTTCCCCACGCGACAGGTAATCCGCACGCCCGCAACACCATCGGAAGCCGATAGTTGCCGACAAGTTGCCTTGCACACAATCATCGGCCGATCATCTGCCCACTCCATGGTGGACGCCCCAAATGATTGAGTCCCCCCACTATTTGTTAGAGTGGCCGCCATGCCCACGAACACGAACTCCGTCCGCGGCCTGCCGCGCTACCCGGTGTACGCGCTCGGACGGCTCACCAAGGCACTGCACGCCGAGATCGACGTGCCGCTGCGCGATCACTGGGTGCTCACCTTCATCGAGGAGAACGCCGACCTGACGCAGAAGAAGGTCGGCGACGCGCTCGGTATCGACCGCAGCGAAGTCGTCCGCCTGGTAGACGCGCTCGAACGCGCTGGCCTGGTCGAACGCACCCGTGACGGCAAGGACCGCCGCAAGTACCGGCTGCGGATCACCGACGCCGGGCGCAAGCAGTGCAAGCGCACCGACCGCCTCATCGCCGAGGCCACCGCGCGGGTGTTCGAACGACTCGACGCCGACGAGCAGCGCACCCTGCACCGGCTGGCACTCACCGCGCTCGGCGAAATCCCGGAATCGCCGTCGTGATCGGCGCCGACGGCACGCCCCGCGGTGGCCGTTGCGCGCATTTTCTCCGAGTACCGTTGGCACCTGGTGACCATCCCGTTTGCCCTCCGGTAACCCGACCGTGAAACAACAGACGACACCGATGGGGGTCAACCGATGAGAGGTGGACTGAGCGCCATGCTCGAGCCACGCACTGAGGACCCGGCGAGCCGGTTACGTGACCCACTGCTGCGCGCCGACCTGGCCGCACCGCCGCGCACCCTGGTGGACATCCTGACCAGCACCGCCCTGGCCCATCCCGACGCACCCGCCGTCGACGACGGCACCGTCGTGCTCAGCTACATGGAACTGATCGCCGCGATCGAGGCCAGGATGGCCGAGCTCACCGCGGCGGGCGTGCGACCGGGCGACCGGGTCGGCGTGCGGATGCCCTCGGGCAGCGCGGCGCTGTACGTGACGATCCTGGCCGTCCTCTACTGCGGCGCCGCCTACGTCCCCGTCGACGCCGACGACCCGGAGGAGCGAGCCAGGCTGGTATTCGGCGAGGCCAGGGTGAGCGCACTGGCCACCGCCGATGGCATCGAATCGGCCACAACCGCCGCGGGCCGCGCACCGGCCTCGGACTGGAACACCCTGCCTGCCCCCGCCGACGACGCCTGGATCATCTTCACCTCCGGCTCCACCGGCACACCCAAGGGCGTCGCGGTGACCCACCGCAATGCCGCCGCCTTCGTCGACGCCGAGGCCAGGCTGTTTCTGCGGCACGCGCCGATCGGCCCCGGCGACCGCGTCCTGGCCGGCCTGTCGGTGGCCTTCGACGCCTCCTGCGAGGAGATGTGGCTGGCCTGGCGGCACGGCGCCTGCCTGGTCCCCGCCCCGCGCGACCTGGTCCGCACCGGCGCCGACCTCGGCCCGTGGCTCATGCGCCGCGAGATCAGCATCGTCTCCACCGTCCCGACCCTTGCCGCGACCTGGCCCGCCGTGGCACTGGACTCGGTGCGGCTGCTCATCTTCGGCGGCGAAGCCGTCCCGCCGGAACTGGCCGAGCGGCTGGCAGGCGGCGACCGCGAGGTGTGGAACACCTACGGCCCCACCGAGGCCACCGTCGTCGCCTGCGCCGCGCTGCTCGACGGGAACATGCCGATCCGCATCGGCCTGCCGCTGGACGGCTGGGACCTCACCGTCGTCGACCCGCAGGGCAACCCGGTCCCGGAAGGCGAGACCGGCGAACTCGTCATCGGCGGCGTCGGCCTTGCCCGCTACCTCGACCCGGCCAAGGACGCCGAGAAATACGCCCCGCTGCCCTCGCTCGGCTGGGAACGCGCCTACCGCAGCGGCGATCTGGTCCGCAACGACCGCGACGGCCTGATCTTCCTGGGCCGCGCCGACGACCAGATCAAGATCGGCGGCAGGCGCATCGAGCTCGGCGAGATCGACAACGCCCTGCAGCACCTGCCCGGCATCAGCGGCGCGGCCGCCGCGATCCGGACGACCAAGGCGGGCAACAAGATCCTGGTCGGCTACCTCACCGGCGCCGGCCCCGACTTCGACGTCAAGAAGGCCAGAGAGATTCTGGCCGAACAACTTCCGGCCCCGCTGGTACCGCGCCTCGCGATCGTCCCCGACCTGCCGACCCGCACCTCCGGCAAGGTCGACCGCGAAGCCCTGCCCTGGCCACTGCCGAGCACCGACGAGCCAACGGAGTCCGGCGGTCTCGGCGGCACCGCGGCCTGGCTGGCCGGGCTGTGGGACGCCATTCTCGGCGCCGAAGCCACCGACCTCGACGCCGACTTCTTCGATCTGGGTGGCGGCTCGCTGGCGGCGGCCCAGCTGGTCGGCGCGCTGCGCGAGCGGTATCCGCACGTCACCGTGGCCGACCTCTACGACCATCCGCGCCTCGGCTCGCTCGTCGAACTGCTCGACGGCAGCGCGCCGGTCGCCGCCGTCGACGAGCGGGTCGTGGCGCCGACTCCATTGCGCGCGCAGATCACCCAGGTGCTGGCCACGATTCCGCTGACCACCCTCACCGGCTTGCAGTGGGTCACCTGGCTGGCCGTGGTGTCGGCGATCGCGGGCTGGTCCGGCTCGCTGCCGTGGCTGCCTCGGCTGTCCTGGTGGTGGATCGTGCTGGCGTTCGTGCTGTTCATCTCGCCGCTCGGCCGGATGACGCTGTGCGTGGCGGGCGCGCGGGTCCTGCTGGCCGGGCTGCGGCCAGGCACCTACCCGCGCGGTTCGTGGGTCCACCTGCGACTGTGGGCGGCCGTGCGGCTGTCCGAGGCCAGTGGCGCCGAAAGCCTGTCCGGCGCACCGCTGATGGTGCCGTTCGCCCGTGCGCTCGGCGCGCGGATCGGCAAGGGCGTCGACCTGCACACCCTGCCGCCGGTCACCGGCATGCTCGATCTCGGCGACGGCGCCAGCGTCGAACCCGAGGTCGACCTGTCCGGCTACTGGGTCGACGGCGACGTCGTGCACATCGGCGGCATCACCATCGGCGACGGCGCGGTGATCGGCGCCCGCTCGATCCTGCTGCCCGGCACCAAGATCGGCAAGAAGGCCGAGATCGCCCCCGGCTCGGCGGTATCGGGCAAGGTCAAGGCCGAACAGGAATGGGCGGGTTCGCCCGCGACGAAGACCGGCAAGGCACCGCGCCGCTGGCCCGACCACGCACCGGAACGCGCCAGGCACTGGCTGCTGGTGTTCGGCCTGTCGTCGATGGCGCTGGCCGCGATGCCCGTCCTCGGTCTGGCCGTCGGCGGCACCTTCATCGCCTGGTGGGTCCGCGAGGAGACCACCATCGGCGCCGCCGCGCTGCGCGGCTTCGCGATCCTGCCGGTCGCGACCCTGCTCAGTCTCGGCGTGTACGCCGCGGCCACCGTGATCGCCGTGCGCCTGCTCGGCATCGGCCTGCGTGAGGGCTACCACCCGGTGCGTAGCCGGACCGGCTGGCAGGTGTGGGCCACCGAACGCCTGCTCGACTCGGCACGCACCTTCCTGTTCCCGCTCTACGCCAGCCTGCTGACTCCACTGTGGCTGCGCCTGCTCGGTGCGCGGATCGGCAAGAACGTCGAGGCCGCGACGGTGCTGCTGCTGCCCAAGTTCACCGTGGTCGCCGACGGCGCGTTCCTGGCCGACGACACCATGATCGCCAGCTACGAGCTCGGCGGCGGCTGGCTGCGGATCGGCGAGGCGAAGGTCGGCAAGCGCGCCTTCCTCGGCAACTCCGGCATGACCGCGGTCGGGCGCCGGGTGCCCAAGAACGGCCTGGTCGCGGTGCTCTCGGCCGCGCCGAGCAAGGCCAAGGCCGGCTCGTCCTGGCTGGGCAGCCCGCCGGTGCGCCTGCGCCGCGCGGCCGAATCCAGCGACACCTCACGCACTTTCGATCCGCCGCTGCGGCTGAAGCTGGCCCGCGCCTTCGTGGAGACCTGCCGGTTGATCCCGGTGATGGTGACCTTCGCCATCGGCCTCGGCGTGCTGTTCGTCCTGGCGCTGATCGCCCAGCACTCCGACTACCTCGTCGCGGCCCTGCTGTCAGGCCTGGTCTTGATGGCGGCGGGCGCGGTGGCAGGCGCTCTCGCGGTGGCCGCGAAGTGGTTGCTGGTCGGGCGGATTCGCGCCGTCGAGCACCCGCTGTGGAGCGCGTTCGTGTGGCGCAACGAGGTCTCCGACGCCTTCGTCGAGACCGTCGCCGCGCCCTGGTTCGCGCGCGCGGCGACGGGTACACCCGTGATGAATCTGTGGCTTCGCGGACTCGGTGCCAAGATCGGCCGCGGGGTATGGTGCGAGTCCTATTGGCTACCGGAGGCGGACCTCGTGACACTCGGTGACGGCGCGACCGTGGAACGCGGCTGTGTGGTGCAGACCCATCTGTTCCACGACCGCATCATGTCCATGGACACGGTGACGCTGGACGCAGGCGCCACCCTCGGCCCGCACTGTGTCGCCCTGCCCGCCGCCCACATCGGCGCGGGCGCCACCATCGGACCGGCGTCACTGGTGATGCGCGGCGACGTGGTTCCGCCGTCGACCCGCTGGTGGGGCAACCCCATCTCGCCGTGGACCGGCACCGCCTCGATGTCGGAGTCGAGGCAGCGCGGAGCCGCCTGATGCGGAGCAAGTTCTACGAGGAACCGATCGATCCCTACCTGCCGCAGAACGGCAATCGCGGCTACCGCGTGTCCAGGTACGAGCTGGAGCTGAGCTACAAGCCCGCCAGCAACCGGTTGGCCGGGCGCGCGGTGATCATCGCGGTCACCACCACGGTGCGGGCCTGGTTCACCCTCGACCTGTCACAGTCGCTGACGGTGTCGAAGGTGTTCGTCAACGGGGCCAAGGCCGCGAAGTTCAGTCATCAGCAGGGCAAGCTCGCGGTCACCCCGCAGCAGAAGATCCCCGCCGGCGGTGTCCTGGAGATCACCGTCCACTACTCGGGCACCCCCAAGCCGGTGCGCGGGCCGTGGGGCGAGGTCGGCTGGGAGGAACTCACCGAGGGCGCGCTCGTCGCCAGTCAGCCCAACGGCGCCGCCTCCTGGTTCCCGTGCGACGACCACCCGAGCTCCAAAGCGTCCTACCGGATCTCGATCACCACCGACAGCCCGTTCTACGCCGTCGCCAACGGCACCCTGATGCGCAAGCAGGCCAAAGCCAGCCAGACCACCTGGGTCTACGAGGCGCCGGAACCGATGGCCAGCTACCTGGCGACGATCCAGATCGGTAACTACCGCAGGCACCGGATCGGCGCGCCCCACGAGCCGGTTCCGATGCAGGCGGTTGTGCCGCCGCGGCTGCGCGCGAACTTCGATCACGACTTCGCCCGCCAGCCCGAGATGATGGCGCTGTTCACCGAGAAGTTCGGCCCGTACCCGTTCGAGAACTACACCGTGGTCGTCACCGACGACGAGCTCGACATCCCGATCGAGGCGCAGGGCATCTCGGTGTTCGGCGCCAATCACTGTGACGGCAAACGCGGTTCGGAACGGCTGGTCGCGCACGAGCTGGCCCACCAGTGGTTCGGCAACAGCCTGACCCTGAAGCAGTGGCGCGACATCTGGCTGCACGAGGGCTTCGCCTGCTACGCCGAATGGATGTGGTCGGAGGCCGCAGGCGGCCCGACCGCCGACCAGCTGGCCAGGGCCGCGCGGGCCAATCTGGCCCGCCAGCCGCAGGACATCATCGTCGGCGACCCCGGTCCCAAGGACATGTTCGACGACCGGGTCTACAAGCGCGGCGCGCTCACCCTGCATGCCCTACGCCTGGAACTGCGCGACCACCTGTTCTTCGAACTGGTCCGGGAATGGACCGCGCGCTATCGCCATTCCTCGGTCACCACCGAGGAATTCGTGGATCTGGCAGGCCATTACTGCTTGACGCAGCTGCGCCCGTTGTTCGCGGTCTGGCTCGGCACCAAGCCGCTGCCGCAGCTACCGCCGCTGGGCGGGTAGAGCTCAGAACACCAGGTAGCGCTGCGCGAGCTCCTCGACGAGGGGATCGTCGGACGGCACCATCTCGAGCGCCTCGAGGTCGTAGGCCACCGAGATGGTCCGTGCGTCGTCGCGCTCGGGGTCGGGGCCGTCCTCGGCGAGCTGGCGCAACAACTTCTGCCGGACTCGGTCCTTCAGTGAATCGCGCATGCCTCCAGATTGCCCGCACAATGGCGCGGATACCAGTATCAGACGGGCGTGAGCCAGGTTCCCCACGGCGTGTTGCGCAAAACGGTATAGACCGCGAGCAGGCCGAAGAACGACCACACGAGCACCGGGCTCAGCCCGGGCAGTCGCCAGCCTTGTCCGCGCCGGGCGCGCAGCAGCCAGTCGACGACGAACACCGCGAACGCGAGAACCAACGGCACGACGAGCACATTGCTCTGCAGCGAATCGAGGATGCGGCCGTCGGTGAGATTGTGCATCGCCCGCATCCCGCCGCAGCCCGGGCAGTACACCCCGAACAGCGCGTAGACCGGGCACAGTCCGTAGGAACCCTCGACGTGCGGGTCACGGAAGTGCAGCAGCGCCAGCGTGCCGACACCGAGTCCCGCGGCGATCAGCGGCGGGGCCATCCGCTGCCAGACCGGGCGCGCCGGTTCCCGGTGCGGTGCGCCGGAGAATTCGGCCATGACGGGCGTGCTGTCCACGCTCCTACGGTAGCCGGGGCCGGTCGAGGCCGCCAGCACGCGCGGATCGCGGTAACTCGTTGTAATTTTCCGGCGATTTCGCGCGATTTCACAGTGTCTGCGCGTCCTGTAACCCAGTTCACAACAAATGGGACACTGTGACCCGCTAACACTAGCTAGCACCCGAGCTCGCACTGTACGGTGGCCTACGACACAAAGGAGTGCCGACATGCTTGCGAAGTCGATGATGACGGTAGGCGCACTGACCGCGCAGTTCCGTTCCGGGCTGCGTACCCGCAGTTTCGCGACAGCGAAACTCAACACCCCCGCCGTCGCGCACCGGGTCGTCCCGGTGACCACCGCCGACGGTGCCGACCTCAGGGTCCACGTCTACGGTCCCGACACCGCCCCCACCCTGGTTCTCATCCACGGCTGGGCGTGCAGCATCGAATACTGGAACCCGCAGATCAGCGCCTTCGCCGGCGAGTACCGCGTGGTCAGCTACGACCAGCGCGGACACGGCGAATCCACCCTCGGCACCGTCGCCCCCAGCGAGCACACCCTGGCCGACGACCTCGCCACCGTCCTGGACGCGACGCTGCGTCCGGACGAGAAGGCCGTCCTGGCCGGGCACAGCATGGGTGGTCTCACCATCCAGGCCTGGGCCAAGCACCACCCCGAGCAGGTAACCGAGCGCGCCGCCGCCGTGCTGCTTGCCAATACCGCCAACGGCGGCATCCGCGAGGAAACCGATCTGCTGCCGCTGCTGAACAAGCAGCTCACCCTCGCCGAATACCCCGTCACCGTCCTCGGCGCTCCGGTCCGGATGCCGCAGCCGGTCAGCGAGTCGCTGCTGTTCGCGCCGCTGCCGATCCCCGGCGGCTGGTTCACCGAGCAGGTGTTCCGCAACCGCATCATGACCCCGGAGGCCTCGGACGACGAGGTCGACTTCGCGGTCGGCATCATCCGCTCCTGCCGTCCGCTCGCGCGCGGCCGCCACGCCGCCGCGATGGCCGACATGGATCTGTCGGCGGGCACCGCCAACCTGACCGTGCCGACGACCGTGATCGCGGGCGCCAAGGACCGGCTGCTCCCGCAGCGCATGTCCCGCCCGATCGTCGACATCCTGCGCCGCACCGGCCACCTGGCCGATGTGCACGTGCTGCCGCACGGTCACCTCGGCAATATCGAGGACAGCGTCGCCTTCGACGCCATCCTGCACCAGATCCTGCTTTCCGCCACCAACTCTCGGGCCACCCGCCGCAACGTCGCCGCCCGCTGACCCGAGTCGGTTCTCCTGAGCCCGGTCAACGGCGATCGGCTCAGGAGCATCTCGAGGCCCCCGACTACCCAGGTCGGGGGCCTTTCTCGTGCCTCAGGGGACGCTCACCCAGGGCGCGGCAGCGGAAGGTGGCCCCGGCCGTGCGCGACATGGCTGCACACTCTTCGGGGCCTTCTCGTTTCTCATGGCAGCAGTAGTCCCCAGTACAGCGACCACAGCGTGAATCCGATGCCGCCGCAGACCACCAGTGCCCAGCGGGTTCGCGCGCCCGTGCCCGCGCCGTCGAGCATCCGCCCCCGACGGGCGACGACGAAACCGAGCGCGACCACCGCACACACCGCGACCAGCTGCAGCGCGACCCAGGACAGGGTGCGCCCGAACAGCAATGGGCCGAACGAGGTCGCCCGGGTCGAGGCGACGAATAAGAGCTGCGCGACCGCGCCGACGATGCCGATTCCCGCTGCCACCACCAGTATTCGCGCGGGCAGCGCATTCGGCAGGCGCCAAGCCCTGGCCAGGCCGGTCAGCGCGTAACCGGCGAGGGCGAGCAGGGTTCCCGCCAGTAGCGCCAGCTGCGCGGCGGTCGACTCCCACCACGCCAGCGAGACCAGCGGTGACACCGAATGGCCTTGCACCGCAGGTTTATCCGCCTGGCCGGCAGCGGACCCCGGCAGCCCGTTCACCCAGTTGCCCATCAGCTGGGCGTAGCCGGGAGCCAGCTCCTCGCCCTTGTCGAATCCGTCGGTCGTCGTGAAACCTCCGTGCTGGGCGTTCGGCAGGGTGCGCAGGCTGTAGTTCGTCTTGCCCACGCGATCGAAGGCCTCCTGGAAGCCGCGCAGGCTGTCGCCCGGCGGGGTCAGCCGGTCCTTGTCGCCCCAGATCGCGAGTACCGGCTGCTCGATCCGGGCCAGCACCGGCAGCGGATCGTAGTCGGCTTGGGCGAACTGACCCGCACCCGCGATCTGCCGGATTCCGTTGCGCGCCAGCACATCGATCATCGATCCGCGGACGCCCGCCGCCGCGAATCTGGTCTCGTTGGCCCAGGTCTGCTGCGCCGCGGGTGCGCCGGAGTTGGCGCCGATGGTGATCAGGAAGGCGACATCGGCCGACCGGGAGGTGGCGAGCGGGGCGACCCAGCCGCCTTCCGAGAGCCCCCAGAGCCCGACCTGCGCGGGGTTCACCTCGGGCCGATTCCGCAGTGCGGCAATGCCTGCCAGCGCGTCGTCGGCGAGCAGGGAGAAATCGCGGTGGGCGGGGGTGTAGTCCTCGGTGCGCTTCTCGTAGTGCAGCGCGATGATGCCCTGCCGAGCCAGAGCTTCAGCGACCTGGGCATATTGAGGGCTGCGGGCGGTGCCCGAGCCGTGGACGAGCACGATGCCAGGCCTGCCGGTGGCGCCGGCGGGTGCGTGAATCGTGCCGGTTGTCGTCGTCCCGTCGGAGCGGGTGAAGGTGATGTCGGTGGCGGTCAGGTCGTGCGCGTGCGCGAGCGGAGCACCGATCAGCAATGCGGCGAACATGGTGGCGGCCAGCGCAATTCGAGAAAGCATGATCTACTCGCCGTTCATCCCCGGCGCCGGGAAGGCGATGAATCGGGTGAGTACCCGGCGCGCCCCCGGCCTGCCCTCGGCGTGCGTCGCCTGGAAGCGTTTGAGCAGGGCGAGATACTCCTCGCAGAAGGCGTCGAGTTCCTCCCGGGTCGCGTAGATCGCGCCGCGCGAGAACGGCATCACGTCGGCCCACTCACCCAGCTCGGCGCGCTCGGCCCGGAATCGCTGGAACATCTCGACGTCATCGGTGATGTGCTGTGCGACAAGTCCTTCCAGCAGCTCCCGCATCTCCGGCGACTGATCCTTCTCCATCCGGTACCGCAGATCCTTCGGCGGCGATCGCCACCACCGCTCCTTCCCCTTGGCCAGCTCGGGCGCCTCCTCGATGAAGCCGTGCTCGGCGAGCTGACGCAGGTGATAGCTGGTCGCGCCGGTGTTCTGGCCTAGCTGGGCACCCAGCGCCGTCGCCGTCGCCGGGCCCTTCTCGGCGAGTGCGCGCAGGATGCGCTGCCGGAGAGGGTGTGCGAGCGCGCGGAGAGCGGCGGGGTCGGTGATCTCCCTGGGTGGTACCTCGTTGGCCATACTTGCACAGTACCCTTTGCAAAGAACTCCATGCAAAGATAATTGTGCAACTAACGCAAAACCGTCTGCTCACCCCTCGGCGGCCCCGCACAGAGCAAAAGGCCCTTCCCGGAATCCCGGAAAGGGCCTTCCACGTTGTTGCCGCTACCTGGCGGCGACCATCGACCAGCTGTAGTAATTAGCGATGCTGCGAGGCGCCACCGTCGCCACCGGCGTCCCCGTGCAGTCCGGCGTCGAGAACACCAGAAGCGTTCGGTCGCTTCGATTCTCGTAGGTCACGTCGCGCGGGAAGCCGCTCGCCCAGCATCGGTCCAGGTTCTCGATCATCCCCCTACCGTCGATGATCGCCCATTGACCCTCCGACGACCCGGTCGGCAGCGGCATCGTGGACCCGGTAGGCAGCGGAAGAGGAAAAGCAGCGGCCGAGGGGGCACCAACTACCGCAGCGGCGATGGCCACAGCGCCGACGAAAGACATGCTTTCACGCTTCATGAACCCGATGCTACAAAGATTCGCGAACACTGTCGTCCCCCAGAACTACCGTCCCGGCCACGATCGAATCTCTCTGTCCCACCATGCATTCGAGATCAGGGAGATCCCTCGGAGATCGAGGCCGCCGAGGGCGGCCGCGTAGGCGGCGACCAGCTCGCCGGGATCGTCGTAGCTCGAGGCCGTTTGACCCATCGGCCTCACGCGGCGTCGTCCTGGCTGGGCGGTTTCGCCCTGCTCGGCGTCCTGGCCGAAGTTCGTGCCGTTCGCCGGGCCGAAGTGATGTCCCACCGCGACGATCGGGGGACGACCAGCGGCGGAGGCCGCGCCTTTGTCAACCAAAACGACAAAGGCCCTCCCCGGCGAACCGGAAAGGGCCTCTGAGCTGGAGCCGCCTGGGGGAATCGAACCCCCGACCTTTTCATTACGAGTGAAGCGCTCTACCGACTGAGCTAAGGCGGCGTACCTTTCGGCGGTGCGAGTCTATCGCCTCGGGGTCGGAACACGAAAACAGCAGGTCACCGCAGCTCGATCAGCAGGCCACACGGCGTTCCGACTGATCGACACCTGGAACCACCGGTTCCTATCTCGATCGACAGTCAACAGGACGACTGGAACGGGTAGCCCGACGGTGGCGCGGTCGGCGCCGGCCGCGATGACCAGCAGCGGGCGCGACGGTCGACTGCACCACGGTGGTGCCGGTTGGGGTATCTCCCTGGTCGGGAGAACTGGCCGACAAGATCGGCTCGTTTTCAGCCGATCGATCTCAAGCATGTCCCGCTGCACATCGTCACTGGTCCGGCAGCGCTCTACCGGCTGAGCTGAGGCGGCGTGCCCTTCGGCCAGGGGTCTGTCGTGGAGCGGGCAGAACGCGAAAAACGGGTGGTCAGGTGGAGCGGGCGGCGATCAGGGTGGCGACCATGGCGGCGACGGCGAAGCGGGGTTTTACGTTGAGGTCCAGTGCTTCCCGGCAGTGCAGGACGGCGTCGATGCTGCGGAGCAGGCCTTCGGGGCGGACGTTGGACGCGAGTTCGGTGATCTCGTCGGCCATGTCGGGGTGGGTGAGGGTGATGGTGGCGCCGCGGCCGGCGAAGCGCATCGCGAGGGCGTCGCGGTACATGCCTGCGACGTCGATGAGGGCGCGGTCGAGTGCGTCGCGGCCGGTGCGGGTGGCGCGGGACTTCTGGCGGCGTTCGAGGTCCTTGAGCACACCCGCCGAGCCGCGGGTGGCCGAGGCGGCGCCCTTGCCGGTGCCGCCCGCGCCGAGGGCGGTGGCCAGTTCGTCGCGTTCGCGGTCGTCGCGTTCGGCGCTCATCAGCTTGGCTTCGTCGTCGGCGGATTTCACCAGCTCGTCGGCGGCGGCGTAGGCGGCGCCGGGCCGTTCCGTCGCTCCGACCAGGGCGAGTGCGCGCTGGCGTCGCTTGCGGGCGTCCTCGTCGGTGGCCAGGCGACGCGCGCGGCCGACATGGCCGCCGCTCACCGCGGCCGCCCAGTCGGCGGTTTTCGGGTCGAGCTGGTCGCGCTCGCGCAGCACCTGCGCGATGGCGGGGACGGTGGGTGTCACCAGGTGCACGTGCCTGCACCGGGAGCGCAGGGTGACGGAGATGTCTTCGGGGTCGACCGTCGGCGCGCACAGGAGGAACACGGTGCGGTCCGGCGGCTCCTCGACCACCTTGAGCAGGGCGTTGGCCGCGCCCTCGGTGAGCCGGTCGGCGTCCTCGACCACCACGATCTGCCAGCGCCCGGTACTCGGCCGCCGGGAGGCGATCTGCACGATCGCGCGCATCTCCTTGGTGCTGATGCTCAGGCCCTCGGGGATGATCCGGCGCACGTCGCCGTGCGTACCGGCCATCGTGGTGGTGCAGGCGTGGCACCGACCGCAGCCGACGATATCGGGGTCGGTGCATTGCAGGGCCGCGGCGAAACACAGCGCGGCGACCGACCGCCCGGAACCGGGCGGACCCGTGAACAGCCACGAATGCGTCATCGCCCCGGTGACGACGCCTGCCCGCGCCGCCGTGGCGGCAGCGGTCAGCTCGGTCTCGACCACGTCCTGGCCGACCAGTCGATCGAAGACACCTGCCACGGGAGACACCCTAGCCGCGCACTACGACAGCTTCGCCTGACGGGGTTGGGCCACCGGCCCGGGCGAAGTTCTCACCCGGCGCCACTGCCCTTGGTCGGTAGTGGACCGACCGATGCGCTCGGCGAGCCGCGCCACCATCCGACAGATCCCATCGACCACCGCGCTGAACGTTCGCTATCCGCCGATCGGTCGAAATCTGAACCATCGCAGCCTCTAGTGAATGCTCAGCGCAGTCGGCGGACTTCGTCACAGCGCCGAGGATGCCATCTGTCAGCCCTCTTCGCCGCCAACGCTTTTCGCTGCCTTCTTCGCAGGAGCCTTCTTGGCCGGGGCCTTCTTCGCTGCGGTCTTCTTCACCGCGGTCTTGGTGGCCGTCTTGGTCGCCGTCGACTTGGCCGCCGTCTTCTTCGCCGGCGCCTTCTTGGCCGCCTTCTTCGCGGGCGTCTTCTTCGCCGCCTTCTTCACCGGCCCACGCGCCCGGCGATCGGCCAACAGCTCGGAGGCGCGCTCGTCGGTGATCGACTCGACCTCGTCGCCCTTGCGCAGGCTCGCGTTGGTCTCACCGTCGGTGACGTACGGACCGAACCGGCCGTCCTTGATCACCATCGGCTTGTTCGTGGCCGAGTCGTTGCCCAGCTCGCGCAGCGGAGCCGCGCTGGCAGCCTGCCGACCACGCCGCTTCGGCTCGGCGTAGAGCTTGAGCGCCTCGTCGAGGGTGACGGTGAACAGCTGATCCTCGGTCGCCAGCGACCGGGAGTCGGTGCCCTTCTTCAGGTACGGGCCGTAGCGGCCGTTCTGGGCGGTGATCTCCTCACCCGAGGCCGGGTCGTTGCCGACCACGCGGGGCAGCGACAGCAGCTTGAGCGCGTCGTCGAGGGTGATCGTCGCCAGATCCATCGACTTGAACAGCGAGCCGGTGCGCGGCTTGACCTCGGCAGCCTTCTTGGCGGTCTTCTTCGCAGGCGGCGCGGCCGGGTCGGGAGCGGGCGGCTCGGGCAGGATCTCGGTGACGTACGGGCCGAAACGTCCTTCCTTGGCGACGATTTCGTGACCCGACACCGGATCGACGCCGAGCGCACGACCCTCCTGCGGCGTCGAGAACAGCTTCTCGGCCACCTCCGGCGTCAGCTCGTCCGGCGGCAGATCGTCGGGCAGGTTCGCCCGCTGCGACACCGGATCACCGTCCGGGTCATCGGGATTGACGATCATCCGCTCCAGGTACGGACCGAACCGGCCGACGCGAACCACGACATCGCGGCCCTGTTCGTCGACGAACATCTTGATCGAGTTCACTTCGCGGGCGTCGATGTCGTCGAGCTGCTCGCCGACCATCTTCTTCAGGCCACCCGAGCGCGCCACCGAACCCTCGGCGCCGTGATCGCCACCGAAGTAGAAGCTGGACAACCAGTTTCCGCGCTGCTCGCGGCCGCCGGCGATCGCGTCGAGGTCGTCCTCCATCGCGGCGGTGAAGTCGAAGTCGACCAGCCGGCCGAAGTACGCCTCGAGCAGACCGACCACCGCGAACGCCACCCACGACGGCACCAGCGCACTACCACGCTTGTAGACGTACCCGCGATCGAGAATGGTCTTGATGATCGAGGAGTACGTCGACGGGCGGCCGATGCCGAGTTCCTCGAGCGTCTTGATCAGCGAGGCTTCGGTGTAGCGCGCGGGCGGATTCGTGCTGTGCCCGTCGGGAGTCAGCTCGACGGCGGTGACGCCCTGGCCCTCTTCCAGTGCGGGCAAACGGGATTCGGCGTCGTCGGACTGACCGCCCGCTTCCTCGTCGACACTCTCGACGTAGGCCTTGAGGAAGCCGGGGAAGGTGATCGTGCGGCCCGAGGAAGAGAACACGCACTCCTCGCCGGTCCGGGCGGTGCCGGTGATGCGCAGGGTCAGTGTGGTGCCGCGCGCGTCGGCCATCTGCGAGGCGACGGTGCGCTGCCAGATCAGCTCGTAGAGCCGGAACTCGTCCTGATCGACCTTGGATGCCAGCTGGCCGGGGGTGATGAACGTGTCACCCGACGGGCGGATCGCCTCGTGTGCTTCCTGCGCGTTCTTGACCTTGCGGGTGTATTGCCGCGGCGTCGGCGAGACGTACTCCGCGCCGTAGAGCTGGGTGGCCTGCGAACGCGCGGCGGCGATGGCCGACTCCGACAGCGTGGTCGAGTCGGTTCGCATGTAGGTGATGTAGCCGTTTTCGTACAGCCGCTGGGCGACCCGCATCGTGCGCTCGGAGGTGAAGCGCAGCTTGCGGCCAGCCTCCTGCTGCAGCGTCGAGGTCATGAACGGCGGATACGGCTTGCGCGAGTACGGCTTGGCCTCGGCGGAGGAGACCATCAGGTCGGCGCCGTCGAGCGCCTCGGCCAGCCTGCGCGCATAGGCCTCGTCGAGCACGACGACACCGGAGGCCGACTTGAGCTGACCGTCGGAGCCGAAGTCACGGCCGGACGCGACCCGGTCGCCCTGGACCTGGACCAGGCGCGCGCCGAACGTGCGCGGGTTGGTCGAATCGGAGTTCTCGTCGATGCCGGCGTCGAGCTTGGCGGCGATGTCCCAGTACTCCGCGGAACGGAACGCCATGCGCTCGCGCTCACGCTGCACGATGACGCGGGTGGCGACGGACTGCACGCGACCCGCCGACAGGCGCGGCATGACCTTCTTCCACAGCACCGGGCTGACTTCGTAGCCGTAGAGGCGGTCCAGGATGCGGCGGGTTTCCTGGGCGTCGACCAGATCGATGTCGAGTTCGCGCGTGTCGGCGGCGGCGGCGAGAATGGCGGGCTCGGTGATCTCGTGGAAGACCATCCGGCGGACCGGGACCTTCGGCTTGAGCGTCTCGAGCAGATGCCAGGCGATCGCCTCGCCCTCGCGGTCGGGGTCGGTGGCGAGATAGAGCTCGTCGGCGTCGGCCAGCAGGCTCTTGAGCTCGGAGACCTTGGCCTTTTTGTCCGGGCTGACCACATAGATCGGTTCGAAGTCGTGATCGACGTCGACGCCGAGACGCGCCCAGGACTGCCCCTTGTACTTGGCGGGCACGTCGGCGGCGCCACGCGGCAAGTCACGGATATGACCCACCGACGCCTCGACCGTGTAGTTACGGCCCAGGTACGGCGCGATCTTGCGGGCCTTCGTCGGGGACTCGACGATCACGAGACGACGCAGGGGACGCCCCTGGTCGGCTGAACTGCGGTCTCGTGTTGCCACCGGCGAACACCTTCCTTCTAGATCCGCGCGTCGGGAGGTCCGCTCGGTGCGCGGCTGGGGCAGACGGCGCGACGTTCGGACATCGCCACCAGTGACGTTTATACCCTGCGCACTTGGGTAGCTGCGTTCATGGCAGCTGGCGACGCGGGTTCGCAGCACTCTCGAGCTGCGAGGTTCCGGGCGACTTTACCCGGAAATGGCTCGTCCCCCACCTCCGCGCAGGAGATGGGGGACGGGCGTTGATTCGATTCGCAGCTCAGGAGAGCGCGCGAACGCCGGTGGCCTGCGGGCCCTTGGTGCCCTGGCCGACCTCGAACTCGACCTTCTGGTTCTCCTCGAGGGTACGGAAGCCCGTGCCCTGGATCTCCGAGTAGTGGACGAAGACGTCAGCGGAGCCGTCCTCGGGCGCGATGAAGCCGAACCCCTTCTCCGCGTTGAACCACTTCACAGTTCCCTGTGCCATTCTGTTCCTTCTCTTTCTTACCGGAACGGCGGACAACTGGGTTCGTCCACCGGGTCCGTTCCGACCGCTGTACTGTGGGTCCCCCTGCAAGGAAAGCCTGAGCACGGCGTTCGCAACATCGATCCTGCTGATGGTTGGACTTTCGATCCGTCCCTCGAACACAGAAGCTTGCGACCAGGACCCAGTGAACCATGTCTCTGAGCAATTCAACAGTCGAGTTACCGACAATTTGCAAAATTCTTGATCTTGCGAATGCGCAGGTGAGGGACCGATTGGGTGAATCCGTACTTTCAGTCTGTTTGCTTCACGATAACCGGGAGGGCTTCCAGCAAACATGCTGTGACCCAGGTCGCTATTGGGTTACGAAATCGCAGGTAGTGCTTGTCGCACACACACGTTTCACACTTCCGGCGTGGCGCGAGAGGACTCTGGGATGAATCCGACAGAGCGGACCGAGGTCCGAGCGCCGGTCGCGGGCGAGAGCTACGGTCGATCGTTGCTGAATCGTGTCCTGGTAGAGGCGGCTGCCGGCGGCACCCCGTTGACCCATGTCGCCGAGCTCCCAGCCCAGCGAGCGCGCACCACGGATTGGCCGACGTGGGTGCCATCGGAGCTGGTCACAGCCCTGGCCTCGACCGGGATCGAGCGGCCGTGGGAGCACCAGACCTCGACGGCGGGTCTCGCGGTCGACGGGAAGCACGTCGTCGTGAGCACCGGGACCGCGTCCGGCAAATCCCTGGGCTACCAATTGCCGGTGCTCACCGCCCTGCACGAGGACCGGCGCGCGACCGCGCTGTACCTGTCTCCCACCAAGGCGCTCGGCGCCGATCAGTTACGCGCCGTCGGCGGCCTGATCCACGACAATCCCCTGCGTGAGGCCCATCCGGCCGGCTACGACGGCGATACTCCCGCCGAGGTCAGGCAGTGGGTGCGGGCCAACGCACGCTGGATATTCACCAATCCCGACATGCTGCACGTCGGGATGCTGCGGTCGCATCAGCGCTGGGCGCGGGTGCTGCGCAACCTTCGCTATGTGGTGGTCGACGAATGCCACTCCTACCGGGGCGTGTTCGGATCGCACGTCGCCCTCGTGCTGCGCAGGCTGCGCAGACTCGCCGCGTTCTACGGCGCCGACCCGGTGTTCATCCTCTGCTCGGCCACCAGCGCCGACCCCGCCGCCTCGGCGAGCAGGCTGATCGGCGCACCGGTCACCGCCGTCACCGCGGATGCGTCGCCCCGCGGCGCCAGGACCGTCGCGCTGTGGGAGCCGCCGCTGAGTACGGCGCTGACCGGGGAGAACGGCGCGCCCGTGCGGCGCACCGCGACCGAAGAGGCGGCCAAGATCATGGCGAGCCTGGTGGCCGAGGGCGCACGCACGCTGACCTTCGTCCGCTCCCGCCGCGGGGCCGAACTGATCGCGCTCGACGCCCGCCGCGTGCTCGCCGAAAGAGCACCTGAGCTGCGGGAACGGGTCGCCGCTTACCGTGCCGGCTACCTGGCGGAGGACCGGCGCGAGCTCGAACAGTCACTGTCGGAGGGCACGCTGCTCGGCGCGGCCAGTACCAATGCGCTCGAACTCGGCGTCGACATCGCCGGTCTCGATGCCGTGGTCATCGCCGGTTTCCCTGGCACCGTCGCCTCCTTCTGGCAGCAGGCCGGGCGCGCGGGAAGACGGCTGCAGGGCGCGCTCGTCGTGCTGGTGGCGACCGACGATCCGCTCGACACCTACCTGGTGCACCACCCCGCCGCGCTGCTCGACCGGCCGATCGAGGCGACCATCACCGACCCCTACAACCCCTATGTACTGGGGCCGCAGCTGCTCTGCGCCGCCATGGAACTGCCGCTCACCGACGACGAGGTGACCGAGCTCCGGGCCGGCGAAGTGCTCGCCGACCTGGCCGAACAGGGACTGATCCGGCGCAGGCCCGGCACACGCGGCGCACCAGCACGCTGGCATGTCACCGCACACACCCATCCCCACGACGCCGTCGACGTGCGTGGCGGGCTCGGCACGCCGGTCGCCATCGTCGACGCCGAATCCGGACGGCTGCTCGGTACCGCCGACGCGGGCCGGGCGCCCGCCACCCTGCACGAAGGGGCCGTGCACCTGCATCAGGGCGAGACCTATCTGGTCGACGAACTCGACCTCGACGGTGGTGTCGCCTTCGTCAACGAGGTGGACCCGGGCTTCACCACCAGCGCCCGCCAGGTCACCTCGATCACCATCGAAGCGGTGACCGAGGAGCGCGTCTTCGGGGCCGTCACCACCGCATCCGCGCAGGTCGCGGTCACCAATCAGGTGGTCGGCTACCTGCGCACCCTGGTCACCGGCGAAGTGCTCGACCAGGTCGAACTCGACCTGCCCGCCCAGACTCTGCACACCAAGGCCGTCCTCTACACCGTTACGCCCCACCTGCTCGCCGCCGCGGGAATCTCCGAAGATGAACTCCCAGGCGCTCTACATGCCGCCGAACACGCCGCAATCGGCATGCTGCCCCTGGTCGCCGGGTGCGACCGCTGGGACATCGGCGGTGTCTCCATCGCCGAGCATCCCGACACCGGCGCGCCGACCGTGTTCGTCTACGACGGCCAGCCCGGGGGCGCCGGCTTCGCCGAGCGCGGCTTCGCCCAGCTCGCGGAATGGCTGGCCGCCACGCTCAGCGTCATCCGCAGCTGTGGGTGCCAGGACGGGTGTCCCTCGTGCGTGCAGTCACCCAAGTGCGGAAACGGGAACAACCCACTGGACAAGGACGCCGCGGCGCGGCTACTGGTCGCCGTTTTGGGCGAGTTGCGTGCCCAGCCGAGCCCGGCGCCTGTTCCGTGATGCCGCCGCGGCGGTGGTGTGACCGGCGCTATACCTCACTGCAAGAATGCTGGTCGCTCGACCATATTTGCGTTGACCAGCACCGACGGGTCCGCGACCGACCGCTCCGGGAATAAAAAGGACGACTCTTCTGTTAACTGACCCATTGCCGACGCGCGCGAACGAGTTGGCCACATCATTCTTTTCATTTAGTTCTCCCCTCCTAAAACAATGTGCAGGAGAATTCGGAGAATGATTTCCGGTGAATTCCGCATTAGTCCGGCGCGGAACATCCACCGACCAGTGATAACACTTCTGTGTCACCCACTCTCATCCACCGGACCCGCTCGAGCAGCAGCGGAGACCGTGCGCACACCGAACACTCCGAATGACGCATTTGCCTCCACCGCGACCACGACGTCCCACTGCGCTACCGAACACCGCCGCACGCGCACGCCCATCCGCCGCGCGACCTCCCCTGCCTCGGCACACGCCACCTCGGCCCCTTCGGCCAACACACTCGCGGCGCCAAGCGCGCCGAGGTCGGCCGCGGCCTGTGCCCGATGCCGGGCGACCGTCACCACACCCACCTGACCGATCAGCATGGTCAGTGCGATCAGCCCGGCCAGCGCCAAGCACGCGAACGCCGTCGCACCGCCGCCGTCCCGGGCGAGCCGCCGCGCCACCGAGCCGGTCATCGACCGACCCCGGGCTCGGCGATCGCGACCGCCTCGGCACGCACCCTGAGTCCGGGAAGCAGCGGTGTGCCCGCGGCGACGGCGGCCACCACCCGATCGCCCGCACTGCGGACATCGATCACCGCACCGGGCGGCGCGACAGACTTGGCCGCGGCGACAGCGTGAGCCGTGTCGCCCCGAGCGGCCAGCCGGGCCGCCTCGCGAGCCGCGTCGACACAGCGGACCTGGGTCGACGCGGCCAGCAGCGCACCGATACACAACACCACCGCACACACCAGTGCGGCGAGGGCGATGGCGGCCTCGACCGTCACCGCACCCGCGTCGTCAGCGAGACGACCTGTGCCGCAAAGCTTTACACGCTCGTGTTGAGCGCCTTGTCGATGATCTGGGTCAGCGCGTTGACGATGCTGTCCCCCGTCACCACCCCGTAGAGCACCGCACCGAACGCCGCGGCCGCGATGGTGCCGATCGCGTACTCCGCGGTGGACATGCCGTCGTCGTCGATCAGCAGGCGCGTGAGCCGTGTCTTCGCCCCTATATATACGGCGCGTACGAACGTCATCGTGATCCCCTCTCCTTCCACACCACACGGCCGATCCGCGCGGTGACGATTCGCCGGCCTCGCCGAGGCCGGTCACAGCAGTCCGCCGTCGCCGAGGACCCGATCCGCCAGGCCGATCACGACCGGGACGATGCCGAGGCACACGAAGGCAGGCAGGAAGCACAGGCCGAGTGGCCCGCCGATCAGCACGCCCGCGCGTTCGGCGCGCGCGACGGCCGCGTCTTCCACGGCTTCCCGACGCTGGTCCGCCAGTTCGCCGACGGCCGCGGCCAACGAGGAGCCCGAACGCGCCGAGCGCCGCGCCATCCTGGCCAGCGACTCGACCTCCTCCGCACCCGCCGACCCGACCGCGTCCGCCGCGGCACGCTCCCAGGCCGTCGCCGCATCAGCGCCGAGCGCCAGCAGATCGGCGGCGCGCAGCAGCGAGGCCCGCAACACCGGAGGTGCCGTCCCCGCACTGGCCCGCGCGGCCGCGGCCATCGACAGCCCCGCGCGCAGACAAGCGGCCAGCAGATCGAATGCCGATGCCGACCCGAGCGGGTCCGCCTTCGCCGACCCGCTCCCTGCCTCCGGCGCGGCCGTCGGCGACCGGCCCAGCGCCCGCATCCGCCGACTCACCGCCACCCGCCCCGGCAGCACTACGACGGCCATCGCCGCGACCAGCAGCGCGACAGGCGACGGCGCACCCACCATGTCCTGCACAGCAATCCCTCCCATGACGTTTTCGATCAATCCAGACCTTCGACGCCTGCGCCGATCTCGCTGGCGTGCAGTGCATTGCGATCTCCACCGCCAAATCTGAAGCGTCCTCAGACCGGAAGACGCGAAACACTTCGTCACCAACCTGTACGGCCCCTTCTATGAGCGCATGGACCGCTCCGGCGGGCTGGTCCGCAGGCCACCCACGGGCCGGCCTGGCCTACCTGTGCCGCACCGATGTTCAGCTCGAGCGGCCTACCGAACAAGCCCGGCGACTCCGCGACCTGGTCCCCAGGCATCCCCCGAGCGACTGGACCGACTTGCGCCGCAACGATGTTCACCTCAGGAGTCCTGCGTATCGAGCCCAGCCCCGCGTCCGCCGTGCTCACGTGCGGCTTCGCGGTCAGTACTTGGCGGAGTCTGTCGTGTCCGGAATCGCCTCGACCTTGTTGCCATCCCCGATCACGGCTCTGCGATACGCATTTCGGGTTGCACACCGAGACTGCGAACTCACCGACAGCAACGCCGTGGGCCGGCGATCACACCGCAGCTCGATCGTGCCCCATCTCGACAGTGCCCCGCTGGTTGTGCACACCGTCGTCGACAGTGTGTAAACCCGAGGGACGACACCGGACGCCACCGGTCAATCCGTTCCGCGGCGGGTGATCACATCTGTCCACAGCAATCCACAGCAGGCGAGGGCTGCGCCTAGCGGTAGGAGAAGTTCGCCGGCGGGTGAGCTGAAGAGCACTTCCAGGGGAGCTGCGCCCATCAGCTGGCCGAGGCCGATGCCTACCAGTGGGAGGCCGGCCAGGACGGTGGCCGAGGAGCGGGCTCCTGCCAGTGCCGCTTCGGTTCGGTCGCGGAAGCGGATGCGGCCAAGGAGGTCGGTTCGCGCCGCTGCCAGTAGCTCGGCGAGAGCGAGGCCGTGTTCTTCGGCGACCCGCCAGGCGACGGCGATTCTCGACAGTTCTTCGGCGACAATCGAATCCGGGTGGAGCCAGCCGTCGGCGCCGGAGCCGCCGAGTCTGCTGCGGCCCGCGCTGATTCCGAGCACCCGTGCCGCCTCTCCCCGCGACTCGGCTGCCGCGGCCTCCGCCGCCGCACTCGGATGCGCGCCCACCCGCAGTTCACCGACGACGGCCTCGAGCCCGGCCAACAGGTGACCGCACTCCGCTCGACGGGCCCGCTCACCACGACCGCGCCGATTCCGCACCGCGACGGTGACGCCCACCATGAGCGCCGCCAGTCCCGTCCCGACCCCGAACGCGAAGGCCGTGCACGCCAGTCCGATTCCTGCACACCACTCCACAGGAATCCGTCTCGCCGCACGCACACTGCCCGCATCGAACAGCCGCCGAAAGCGCCGCCGATCGCCCGCAGCGGGCAGCATCAGCACCGCCACCGCGCAACAGAGCAGTCCGATCGCCATCGCCACCCCCGTGCCGTCTAGTAGTGGTGTGCCGCAGAATATTTCGCGGTGATTCCGGACCGGCTGTCGATGCGGGAGTCGGCACCACTGTCCGTGGCAGGGAAACCGCCGACGCTGCGGCCACGACCGATTCCGCCACGAGCGCAAGGTCACTGGGTAGCGCCGCATCCACAGCAGCGAACGCCACATCGAAACCAGGACCGCACATGCGATCCGGCCTATCGCCCGCGGTGCCGAGTAACGACACCGGCGCCGCGCTGCTGATCGTGGACACCCCGACTCGCGAAGTCCCCTCGACGGGCACCACCGTGCAAGAGCACCCGCTCGATCCCACCCTTGGCGATTGCCATCGTTCGCCGCCCGACCGTTGACCATCGGTCGCGAACCGATCCCGCAGTTGCACCCCGGTCGCCATCCGAACCACTCGCGTCAACCAGCTGCGCAGTCGAACCGATCGAATCCCACCCGCGCCCGCACCAGGCGAGCCTGCCGATTTGCGGCTCCTCGCCGCGCGAGCGCCGACCTGCGGGTACGCATCGCCTCCGCGTACTGGTGACACACCGGCGCTTGCGCCAGGTGATCCAGTCGTCTCGGGGCTCCCAGCCGAACGCAGGTCGCCGACCTGTGGGGATGCGCTGTTGCCGCGGATCGGCCATGCGCCCGCTCCTGTGGTTTTCATCCGAGTCGCACCTCGATCAGTCGCTTCAGTTCGGCTGCGCCGGGGGTGGGCAGGTTGTCGGAGCACCAGGCGGGGGTGATGCGGATGCCGGCGGCGTCGCGTTCGAGGACGCCGATCTCGTGGAGGCCGCGGGTGCCGTCGGATCGGCGGTGGACGTGGAGGACCACTTGGACGGCGGCGGCGAGTTGGCTGTGCAGGGCGGCGCGGCGCGGTCCATGCCGCCGAGGGCAGCGAGGGCTTCTAGACGGGCGGGGACTTCTTGGGGGGAGTTGGCGTGGACGGTGCCGGCGCCACCGTCGTGGCCGGTGTTGAGGGCGGTGAGCAGGTCGACGACCTCGGCGCCGCGGACCTCGCCGACGACGATGCGGTCGGGGCGCATGCGCAGTGCCTGGCGGACCAGGTCGCGCACGGTGACCGCGCCGACGCCCTCGACGTTGGCGGTGCGTGCGACCAGCCGCACCACATGGGGATGAACGGGGGCGAGTTCGGCCGCGTCCTCGACGCAGATGATCCGTTCGGCCGGGTCTACGGCGGCGAGGAGCGCGGAAAGCAGGGTGGTCTTGCCCGCGCCGGTACCGCCGACGACGAGGAAGGCCAGTCGGGCGCGGACGATGTCGGTCAGTAGCCGGAGTGCGGCAGGTGGCACCGAGCCTGCGGCTGCCAGGGCGCTCAGGCCCTGGGTGGCCGGGCGGAGCACGCGAAGAGACAGGCAGGTCCCGTCGTGGGCGACTGGCGCCAGGACCGCGTGCAGGCGGACACCGAAGGCATCGCCGAGAGTCGCTTCGGTGCCGGTGAGCTTGCCGTCGACCCAGGGTTGGGCGTCGTCGAGCCTGCGTCCGGCGGCGAGAGCGAGCCGCTGGGCGAGTCTGCGGACCGCGGCCTCGTCGGCGAAGCGGAGGTCGGTCTTCTCGAGCCCATGACCACGGTCGATCCATACCGCGTCGGGGCCGGTGACGAGCACATCGGCGACCTGGGGATCGTGCAGCAGCGGCTCGAGCAGACCCGCACCGGTCATCTCGGTCTGCAGCAGACGCAGCGCCCGCAGCAAGTCGGTGTCGGCGAGCACGCCACCGGCTTCGGCCCGGATCGCGGCGGCCAGCTGCGCCGCATCGGGCACGCCCGCGTGCTCGGCGAGCCGTTCGCGGACCCGTTCGAGCAGGTCGACGGTGACGAATGTGGTCATCGCGCACCCACTATCGACAGCACCGCGTCAGCCGCGTCGCGCAGCGGCCCGCGCCTGCGCACGCTCAGCCCACCGCGTTCGAGTCGCGCCGCCAGCCCTGACTGCCCGCGCACCGCGGCCAGCAGCGGCAGCCCGAGCACCTCGGCCACTTCAGCACCTCGCAACCCACCGGGCGCCGGACCGCGAACAACCAAGCCGCGGTTGGGGTTTCGCTCGCCCAGATAGGCGGCCACCACCTCGGCGGCGGCGACAGCGCGCAGCCGGGCGGGGACGACCAGGACCACCAGATCAGCGGCGTCGACCATCACATCGGCCGCCGGGCCGCGCTCAGCGGACACATCGCAGACGACCAGATCACCTGCCGCCCTGCCGGATTCGATGACAGCACGGACCGCAGCCGGCGTCAGCTCGGCCGGTGATCGCCCCGCGCCGTGCCGCCCACAGGACAACACCGCGAGCCCGGCAGCGGCAGCGGGCAGTGCGTTGTGCAGCGCCGTCGCGGAGACCCGGCCGTCCTCGATCACCAGGTCCGGCCAGCGCAGCCCGGGGACATTCTCCATCCCGAGCACCAGGTCGATTCCACCGTCGAGCGGCGCACCGTCGATGAGCACGGTGTCGGGTCTCGACCGTCGCGCGGCCGCGCGTAAGGCGATGGCAGCGGCGAGTGTCGACGCACCCGCACCACCGCCCGCACCGGCGACCGCGACGACCACGCCCTCCCCTGTCCGGGATTCGGCATGCTCGGCGAACTGCTCGACCAGTTCGACCGCGCAGGCAGGCAACGCGACGACCCGCTCAGCGCCGACGGCGGTGGCCGCCTGCCAGTCGGGCACCGCGGGTTCCCCCTCGGTGACGAGCACGATCCCCGGACGCCGCGGACAGCCCTCGGCGGCGGCTGCCATAGCCGCCGCCGTGTCGAGGATCACCATGCCCGCGCCCGACCACGCGTGCCTGCCGACCGGCATGGTCCGCTCGTCGGTCGCGCGTTCCGCAGCCGCCGCGACCCGGCGTACTTCGGCGCGCAGGCGATGGTCGCGCACGAGTACCAGCGCGGGAGCGAGGCCGACTGCGGGTGGTGCGGCGAGGAGGTTCATGCAGCTCAGCGTGAACGAATCGCGAGCGAGCAAAAAGACGGCGAAAGCCGATTGTGGATAACTCGGGGGTGTGGAGAACTTTCTCGACCTACCCGGAAATAGAGGACGGCCCCAGCCGGGGGGGAGGC